>CAZWSD010000006.1:0-26804 GCA_964636535.1 uncultured Acidobacterium sp.
TGCGATACCGGATGGCTGGCCTTAGCCGCTACAGATGGCTTGGCCCTGTCCCGATCAATAGCGATTACCTCTCCGCCGACGCGTCGTAGCTGTTGTCCAACCGGCCTCCACGTCTCCACCACCAGTTTCCTGCTGCATTGGGCACACAACCAGATGAGGAGCGTTGCGCGACAAAACTGCACTCCCGTCGACTGCTGCGGATTGTCCACCCAGTACAGACTCCCGCTGCGGAAGTACAGCGTCTCCGCTTGGCACTCTGGGTTCGCGCATCGCATTTTGCACCTCTCAATGATCTACTCTCGCTTCCATGGCGCTATGAATGCCGCATCGCTGCCGATTCCTGCTTCTGAGAGGCGTGCGCGGATGGATGCGGCGAATGATGGGGCAAGGTCAGCACCGGGACAGACGCCGCCCCCATCACGCGATAAGCAGCGCTCTCAGCAAATCCTGGATTGGCTCGCTTTTCATTCCAACCAAGTACGATCCAATCGGCCTCGAACGCAGAGGCACACTCGATAATCTCTCCAATCACCTCTCCGTAGCTCACATGCGTGCGCAGTTCCACGATCATCGCCGACGGATCTTCAACAGATGCATCCAACTGGCGCTTGGCCCAGCTCAGATCATGAGCACTCGCCTTCCCCTCACTCGAATCCGGCTCGATCGAATGCATCAAAATCAGCTCCGCACGGTAGAACTCCGCAAGCCGGCGGACAATCTCTACGTTCTCCCGATAAAACCCACGCAGCGAAACCGGATGGAGAATCCTGCGCGGCGTCGCATACATCTCGGGAGCCCGCACATGAGGGCCAACCGCAAATATCGGTACCTCCAGAGAGCGCAGCAAGCTCTTCGCCACCGACCCAAGCACCAGTTGCCCAACCCGGCCCCGGCCATGCGTCCCCATGATCACGCGCTCGGCTCCGGTGCGGTGCACCTCATCGCGGAGCGCCTCCGCGGCAGAAAACCCCTGCCGAACCACCGATTCACAGCTCACACCCTCGCCCCGCGCCCGGCCTACCAGCTCTGCCAGGATGCGCTCCGCAAATTCCTCCGCGTCCATTCCACCGTCCGGAGGCACCAGTCCCTGGGCACTGACGGAAGGTATTAAAGGATTGATGAATGCGTGAACCAGTGTCAGGTGCCCACCGGTCGCCTTAGCCTGGGCAATCGCAAGCGGGAGCAGATAATTACTATCGCAAAGATCGGTTGCCACCAAGATATGGCGAGGCTGTACGAGCGCATCGGCATTGTGGGTTACGGCAAGCATCGAGGAAGCTCCGTCTGTATGCACTTAGTCTGCGGCGAACCCAGCTGAAATTATGTGTCCCCGGGCACACGCGTATGTGATCGGGATCACAGAAACACGAAGAACCCACCACTCTGGTCACCTCCCTCCCCAGGCAAATCGGCACCTAAAGCGCCGGATCTTCCCACTCTTCGACGCTCCGCCTCCAAATACGCGCTTCTCCTCGCCCCAGTCTGGCAGACGAAGACTGCCAGACAAACGACCACACCCTCTCCAGCTGTATTCCACAGCCCCCCCCGCACATTTCGGTCTCATCCCATAACCCGGCCGCCACAGCTTTGCGGACTCGTGACGAAATATCGTCAGATGGCGAAGGCTCGTCGCGACGAGCTTCGTCACACCTCGGTTCTGTGTCACGAGTCACATCCAGCATGTGATTGCAATCACAAGATGTTAGTGATAACGGCTACTGCATTTTGCCTTTGGCACACAAATTGCTTTTATCTTTGCCAGGAAGCGAAACCCTATGTTGAGAATCTCGGTCAAGGACAAGCCTAACGCCCTCCATCTCAAGTTGGAGGGCAAGCTCGTATCACCCTGGACTGGCGAACTCGAAGCCGTATGGAACCGGATCGCCGCCTGCCTGGATGGCAAACGGCTCCACCTCGATTTGTGCGGAACCACGTTCGTTGACCAAAACGGCATGCACCTCCTGCGGGCAATAGTGCAGGCCGCAAACCCGGAAATTCAGGCGAACTCGCCATTAACCAGGCAATTCGCAGAACAAGCGCGCATCAAGGCGCAGGCATAGAGTGGGAAAGGACGGAAGCACGGCAATGAATCTACACACAGCGAATCACGACGCCAAAAACTGCGAGAGCTGCAATCTCCGCGAGCCCGGGATGTTCTGCGATCTGCCGCAAACTGGAATGGAAGTCTTTCAATCCGCAAAACACACGTCCACTTATCCGGCCGGAACCTTCCTCTATTTCGAACGCGAAGCTAACCGCGGCATCTACGTCATTTGCTCTGGGCAGGTCAAACTCTCCGTCAGTTCAAGCACCGGCAAGACGCTCATCCTCAAAATTGCCAAGCCCGGCGACGTCCTCGGACTCAGCTCAACGCTAACGCAAACTGCCTACGAAGCAACAGCTGAAGTCCTTCAGACCGCTCGTGTGACCTACTTGCGCGCAGAAGAGTTCAGAGCCATCATCGCCAAATACCCGCAAGCCTACGCAAGTGTCATTCGCCAGCTGAACCAGCAATATGAGAGCTGCTGCGAGCAGTTGCGCACCCTTGCCCTCTGCAACTCCACAACGGAAAAACTGGCCCGCCTGCTCCTGCGCTGGTCCAGCCAGGGACGTCAAACTCCGGAAGGAACCCAGTTCACGGTGCCCCTTACACATGAACAGATTGCCGAGTGCGTCGGCGCCACCCGCGAAACCGTAACCCGTACCCTGGGCGAGTTCAAACGGAAGCATCTGATCGCCCTACACGGAGCAAGTATGGTAATCCCCAATCGTCGCGCGCTTGAGACAGTAAGCGGCTCCTAGCCACTACTTCAGCGTTTTATTTCTCGCGCTCAATGGCGCCGGTTTGGTTCCCGGCGCCATATCTTTCTCCCCCCACTTGCTATTAGCAGGTGACTGCGGGACAATTTTGGCAGTTATGGATCTCGCCGCGGAGAAGTCTTCCCAGCAAGCCCGCGACCCCAGGGCCAAACTGGATTCTTCTGTCTTTTCTACCCTTTTCGAACATTCGCCCGACGCCATTCTGGTGGTGCGCGACGACGGAAGCGTGATCGAAGCCAGCCTTCAGGCAGAAGCCCTTTTCGGGCTTTCACATCGAGAAATACTTGGCAAGCGAATCGAGGATCTGCTACCCGAACGCTTCCGTTCCGCCCACGTTCACTTTCGAAATCACTATTCCCAAGCTCCACACGCCCGCGCCATGGGCGAAGACTTGCAGTTATTTGCGCTCAAAAGCGACGGAACCGAACTTCCGGTGGACGTCATGCTCAGTCCGGTCCAAACCCCTAACGAAACGATTGTGCTCGCGGTGGTCCGTGATATTTCCCGCCGGAAGAAAATCGAAGCTAGACTCCGCGAAACTCAGGAACACTTTCGCGCCATCGTAGAAGGCGCGCGTGACTACGCTATCTTCATGCTCAACCCAGAAGGTCGTGTTGTCACCTGGAATCAGGGAGCGGAACGCGTTCTCGGATACCGTGCCGAAGAAATCATCGGACAGCACCTCTCGATCTTCTACCCTCCTGATGAAGTCGAGCGCGGACGGCCGGGCCAGGAGCTCCGAATGGCCGTTGCGGAAGGGCGCTACGAGGACGAGGGCTGGCGAATCAAAGAAGACGGTTCGCGTTTCTGGGCCAATGCAATCGTCACCCCCCTCTACAATTCCGATAACCAGCTCATCGGCTATTCGAAGCTTTCCCGCGATATGACAGAGAGGCGCCGGGCTGAGGAGGCACTTCTGGCCGAGCTCAGCACTTCTGTTTTGCCCGGCTTGGATATCCAGACAATGATGTCCGCGATTGCCGCCAGCATCCGCCGCATCGTCCCCCACGACTATGCCAGCGTCACCCTCTTCGATGAAGGTGAGAAGATCATGCGCAGCTTTACTCTAAGCGCATCCTTTCAAGCCCCATCCCTCTCTGAGCGATCATTTTCGCACGCCGAAGGATTCCCCGAGTTCACGATATTGCAAACCCGCGACGCACTCTTTGTGCCCAACCTGGAAGAAAGCAATTATCCGGGCAACGCTCTCGCTGCTCCGTCGGCAGCCGGAATTCAGGCTGCATGGTGGATTCCCCTCGAAGACGGCGGACGCATCGCTGGGGCACTTTGCATAGGCTTTCGTGATTCGCTGACGGCCGCTAACTTGAGTCGAAATACCCTCCTTCAAATGGCAGGCCAAATTGCGCTCACCATGCAAGGCGTAAATGCCGCGAGGCAGCTATCTTCCCTGGCCGACAAGTTGAACCTGGAAAAGCAATATCTCGAAGAGGAACTCCACACGGAATATGGCTTCGAAGAAATTGTCGGTCACAGTTCAGGTATCAAACGGGTGCTCAAACAAGTCGAAACGGTGGCGTCAACGGATGCGACCGTATTAATTTTAGGCGAAACCGGCACCGGCAAGGAACTGATTGCGCGCGCAATTCATCACCTGAGTCCCCGTAGCGATCGCACCTTCGTCAAGGTCAATTGCTCGTCCATTCCCTCTGGCCTGCTGGAAAGCGAACTCTTTGGACACGAAAAGGGCGCATTCACGGGGGCCATCAATCAGCGCATTGGACGCATCGAACTCGCCCATCAGGGTACCCTCTTCCTTGACGAAATTGGCGATCTTCCCCTGGATTTGCAACCCAAGCTCCTCCGCGCCCTGCAGGAGAAAGAGATTGAAAGATTGGGTGGCAAACGCACGATTCCAGTCGATTTTCGCCTCCTCGCCGCGACCCATCGCGATCTGTTGAGAATGGTCAAGGAAGGTACATTCCGAAGCGACCTCTACTACCGGCTCAAAGTCTTCCCCATCTTGATTCCACCGCTACGTCAGCGCCGCGAGGACATCCCCGAGCTGGTCAATTACTTCGTTGCCAAACACGCCCGGCGCATGAATCGAAACATCGAGTCAATCCCCGAAGATGTGATGGAAGCCCTGGTGCGATGGCAGTGGCCCGGAAACATTCGAGAACTTGAAAATTTTCTGGAGCGTGCGGTGATCCTTACGCGCGGCCCTCTACTCCGGGCGCCTCTGGGCGAGTTGCAGGACCTCCTCGAAGAGGACGCGTCGCAGGACATAACGCTGGAGGCAAATGAAAGATCACACATCCTGCAGGCCCTTCGCGAAGCAAGTGGCGTCATCGGCGGTCCTGGCGGCGCAGCGGAGCGCCTCGGCCTCAAACGCACGACACTGAATTCCAAAATCAAAAAGCTTGCTATCGAGCGTCGCGAATACCTCTCATAGAACGAGTTGCTGAATTCCGCCTCCAAAAAGGCGGCACCGGACAATGCTGCCCGGTGCCAGGCTGACCCTGTATCAGGGTTTCAGATCGACGGCGTGGAGTCACCCTTGATGCCAAGCTGATCCAGAATCTTCGGGTTTGTGGCGTCTACCGCGATGATGCTGTGGCAGGTTGTGCAGTCATTGGGAATTGACTTTCCATCCTTGGCGATATGCATGCCGTCATGGCAACGGAAACAGCCCGGATAGTCCATGTGGCCGATGTTGTCCGGATATGTCCCCCATGTGACTTTCATGCTGGGGAACACATTCTGATCGTAGATTGCCACCAGGCTCTTCGCCGCTTGTTCCACGGTCGCGCGCTGATTCGCCCAGATCGCCGGATAACTTGACTCATAGAAGTTGTTCAATGCAGCGGTGATCTCTTTTCGAGCCTCCGCCTGAGAGGAATACTTCCCTTGTATGAGGGCCAGCCCCTCCTTGTGAATATATGGAAGTGAAGTGCTCGGACTGCCATGAACCATCGCCTGATCGAGCGCCTGTTCCGGCGTGCGGAAGATATGCGTAGCCTGATTATGGCAGTCCATGCAATCCATCACTCGTGTGTCACCCTTGATGGGTCCCGTCCAGCTCGAATCTACGAACTGGATTACTCCCCCTTTCCCATTAGGCGCAGAAACTGCGATGATCTTTTGACCTGTATCGTTCGTCGCGGTGTAAACAAAATGATTCAGGTGCTCCCGATGAATCAGGTTCAGATGCAGGACAAGAACCGTAGTCTGCTCCGTGTTCTTTTCATCGTTGTCGAAACTCCTCAACACCACCAGTTTGTCACCCGTGAATCGTCTCGGATTATGGCAGTGTTCACAGGCGACGCGTGCCGGACGCAGAGCACTGAGCGGAGCCGTGATCGGGCGTGGATAATCGTGGAAGGTCACCTCAACCAATTGCCTTGTACCTTCCAACTTGGCCCGCACATAAGATTGGAATCCCGAACCTACATGGCACTCCACACAGGCTACATGCGCGTGAGGAGAATGCTGATAGGCAACCCACTGCGGATGCATTACGTGGCAGGAAGTTCCGCAGAATTGAGGAGAATCCATGTAGCTGACTCCCTCATAAGTCGATATGCCAACGATCAGCAGATTTACCACAGTTGCCCCAAGCACGATAAGTATGCCGTGCCGCAAGACAGGGTTGTTCAGGTCGATAGCTGGATAAACCGAGGGAATCTGCCCCGCCTTCCGCAGTTTTTCACGGCGGAAATATACGCCGATCGCGATGAGGAGTAAGCCCGCGATAAACAAAATCGGAAGGAGGAAAAAGAAGATAAGTCCGAGATACGGATTGGTCAACGCGTTATTGACCAGATCCATGATCCAGAACGTCCACCATACAATGGCGGACGCCGTGGTAATACTTCCCCCAATCAGCGAAAATAGGTTATTCCCATAGAACAGGAAGGGTTGGAGCCAGTTCTCTTTTACACTTCTCAGCGAAATCATCTGCGTCTTCGTCTCTTATCTGGAAAAATAGGCCATTAAGGTTAGCACGAGGAGCGTTAGCCCGATTGCTACCGCTATCGACCCCAATACGCGCGTCGTCGTCACCATTGAACTGGAAGGAGGTGCGTCTACCTTCCTCTCCAGCTTGTTTTCAGTTGCCAGGCGGGCATACTCCATCGCCCGCCTCTTTTGGAATTCCTCTTCTGTCTCGCGTCCAGTCAGCACCACCATGTCCATAGGGAACGACCCGGGGCGTAAGTGAGTGTTAAAAAAATGAATCGCAAAGATAAAAAGCACGGCCAGCAATGCTTCCTCGCCGTGTATGATCAACGCGGCATTGAGTGCCCACCCCGGTAGAAAACGCGCAAAGACGGGCGCAAACCACATGGCGTAACCGGAAAATCCAATCACCACCATTCCCCAGAAAACCGCCCAGTAGTCGAACTTCTCCCAGTATGCATAGCGCTCAAACCGAGGTTTGGGACCGAGCCCCACAAACCAACGCAGGTTCCCGAACAGATCCTTGGCATCCTTCCACTGCGGCACCATCGAGGTAGGCCCCCAGAAAATGCCCTTTTCTCTCCGGATCAAACCTCGATAAAGTACGTGCCCGACATGACCAAGAAAAGCCAGTGTAAGGATGACCGCACAAAATTTGTGAAAGAACAGAATCGCACCGAACCCACCGACCGCGCGTGCGAACTTCTCCGCCCATGGAGAGTTACTGAATCGCAACGGCAACCCAGTCATTGCCAGTCCCAGGAAAGTGGAAACCACCGTCGCATGCAGCAGCGTTTGCCCAGGAGTAAATCTACGATAGTAACGTGGCTGGGACCGTGTGGAAACGGCTAACGGCGAATCCTGTGCTCGACTATTCATCGTCATTCCCTTCTGAATTGCGACCCCTCCAGTGAGCCACCTGCAATCGCATGAACCAAAGAATCGTATGGATCGTAAAGAACCCGAGCACGCTCCACAGCAGAAGATCCATGAAAAGGCGAATGGAATAGAGTGCAGGATTCGCATGAAAGTCGTAAGCATTCGCGTGCGGCTCGTAGCTCACAAATTTTGCATTCGCGTCCTTATGGCACTTACTGCAAGTCTTCACAAGGTTGGCCCGGTTGACGGGGGATTGCGGATCAGATGCAGGCAGCACTTCATGCGGTCCGTGGCAGTCCCAGCAATGTGCGACTTCGGTATAGCCGAGCGCAGATACTTGGGCATGAAAGGTGTCCCTGTAGGTAGCGTATTTCTCCTTGTGGCAGTTTCCGCAGGTCCCGACTGTCTTTTCCTGAAAGGCCGTTTGCTGCGGTTGAGCAATACGATGTGCCGTATGGCAGTCCGTGCACACAGGAGCCTTATGGTTTCCCGCAACCAGTGCTTTGCCGTGTGCCCCGGCCAGATACTTGGCTTCAATGCCGGCATGGCACTTGCCGCATGTCGCGGGAATATTCGTCCGGTAAGTCGAACTCTGGGGATCCTTGTGACTCAATATATGGTGTGTCCCGTGGCAGCTCGAGCAGTTCGCAGCCACCAGCAGACCCTCCTTCCTAAGGGCTGCTCCGTGAATCGAATCCACGTATTCGCCATACACGTTCTTGAGATGGTGTTGCTTCACAAATGCCGCATTTCCATGACAAGAACCGCACGTTCGCGGAATATTAAGCGGGTAGACGGGAGAACTAGGATTGCTGACCGGAACGATCGCATGAGGGTTTCCGTGGCAGCTCAGGCAAGGATGCGCACTCGCGTTAGCGTGGACGCTGCCTGTGATCCCCGCGGCCTCCTGTGCGTGACATGAGGCGCAATTTACCGCCGCAGGATGCGCCGGATGTGGAAACGCCTTGATGTCAGTGTGGCATGCAGTGCATCCAAGCGCGCCATGCACGCTGGAATGAAATGGATCCGCCGCAATGCTGATGCTCTTGCCGGATGAATCCTGCATTCCAGCTGTGCCGTGACAGGAGAGGCAATCCAACTGCTGCGCCCTCAGCCCGGCCGGGCTCAAAGCGAGAATCCCAATGCAGAAGACGAGGAGGATAGGCTCTAACAATGCAACCGTGGATCGCCCTCCACTCTTAGGAGAGGGCGTCCATGCAAGACTCGCCGGACTCGCGGTGCTCGAAGGAATCTTGTACTCAGATAAGCTTGGGGTTGAACTGTCACTCTTGCTCCCCATCCTGTGATCCCTCCGGCAGCAGGAACTGCGCTCCTGATGCCCGAACCTTGAATCCGGCGAAGTCATAGCTCCTCCCGGTACAACTTCTTCTCGTGATTACTTCTTCTGAAGATCGCGGATGTAAGCAACTACTTCCACGATTTGCTTGCTATTCAACTGCCCCTTATAGGCCGGCATCTTTGCCTTGCCGTTCTCTACAATCGCTTCCAGCTGAGCATTGGTTTCCTTCTTGCTGGACGGGATGTCGAATGATGGAACACCCATCATCTTGGCCATCGGTGTGGCGGCCTTTCCGTCCGGTCCATGACACATAGCGCACTTTGTTTTGTATATCGAGGCTCCGGGTCCCTGAGCCAGGGCAACAGGAGCCACAGCCATGGCGGTTGCAAGCAACACTGCAAGTTTGAGCGAATGTTTCATCATAGTAATTGGCCTCCTTGTGACCAAGTCCATGTTGTCAGAATTCGTAATGCATGCCAAGCGTAACGATGTTCGCGTGGAAGTTTCGCGGCGCTGTCTCCCCTGTCGGAGAGATCATCCGACCAGTCTGCAAACCGATCAGTGAAGCTGAGTCACACGACACCACCGGCGCAGGGTTTCCGGGCGTAGGCAGCGTGCTCGACGTGGTGCAGTAAGGTGCCCCGGAAGGTCCTCCCTCACCATATCCGTAATAGTTATACTTCGCTTCCCATACCAACCCGTTATGCACGGTCCAGGAGATCCTCACGTAGGGCGACTGGTAAGTCGAGATGAGTGAGCCGGCAACATCCCGTGCGTCATTATAGAAGCGGCTTCCGGCAACCGAGCTGATGTTATAACCCAGCGTGCCCTCGAGCTGCTTAATAGGATTGACATTCAGATCGGCCGTTCCATACTGCGTGGGCGCACTCATGAAGTCTTTCGTTGGACCAAATTCATAGTATGGGGCGCCCCTGACCGTTGCTCCGGGGCAGGCTGTGCCACTGGCGGTTGCGGTTCCCGGATCCTGCGCATCAGCTCCCGCGTCGTAGCAGATATTTGTCGACGCGTAGACATCGCTAAACCCGTAGTTCAAGTCAAACGAGTAGTATTGACTAGGTGTAATTGTCGCGCCCAGACCAAGCACCCGGCTATAAGCCACATGCTCGACAGGGCCCACATATATTGCATCCCCCGCTGCGACGCCCGCCTGATTGTTATTTGTATTGTTGTGAATTTCAACGTCATTATAGGCCCCGTTGACGCTCAACCACTTCTTCGGCCGGAACATCGTGTGGACCCGGTAGCGCTTCTCCTGGCGGGGTTCCACTGGAGTAAGTGCATTATCTCCGTAGAACACCGCGACGCTGCCGTCGACCGTCCAATTAGCGGCAGGCCGGAAATCCGCATTGAAAATTCCGCCATTCTGGTTGATCGTGACCGTGCCGTTCGTGGTTGAACCTACCGCCAAAGGCGCACTATGTGGAATTCCCTGCGCGATCAGGTGATAGCGGTACCGATAGGTAAGCGAAAGGGTGGCGCGGGACCATCCGTTCCACCCCAAGGTGGCGTTGTTGACGAAGTACTTTTGACCGAAATAGTTATCTACCGTAGTGCCGGCCAGACTGCCGTGGGGTCCGGCATTGGCTGGCCCGGCCGTTAACGGACCCGTGTACGTGATGGTCTCGTCCGGATTCGTCGGCGTCTGCAACGTAGCACCCGTAGACTCGTACGCACTGCCGGGCTGCTGCGCATTGGAGTATGTCAGCTGTTCAGAAATGGTCCACAACCGGGATGCCTGCCAGGTCAGTGCATAATCCACCGCCGTCACCTTTCGTTTCGCGCTCGCATGGCCCGTAAACGTGGTGGAGCGAACTCGCCCATAAAGTCCCTGGATATTCTCAAAGTAGTTGGGCAAATTCATGTTCGCGTCCGTGTAGCGGACATCGCCGTTCATCTCCAGATTCTTGATGCTCGCGCTCTCGAACCGGAAGATTTCAGTCGGATAGAGAATCCTGGTGGGCTGGGTGCGCAGGTAACTGGTGAACACATCGCAGGCCGGATTGATGACCGGCTTACCGCCGGGAACCTGGGGATCGGTGAGGATACTGTAGGGAGCTGTCCCCACGCTGCCCGTATTACAGAAGCTGATGCCATAAGGAGTGAGGCTGTCCCAGTTGCCCAACGCCGCTGGCGTACCATCGGCTTCCTGCGCGATAAACTGGCTGGGTGCAATCGTATAGTACGAATCCCCCTTGTAGTGATCCACGATCTCTTCAAAGGTGAATTGCGTATCCCGCACCGGCTTCCAGTGGATCGCGCCCCGGAAGAAATCCGTGCTGTTGCGCTGATACATCTCAAGCAGCAGGTCGCTCTGTCCAAGCTGCCCTCCCGGACTTAGAGACGGACCCTGGAAGACGTTCTGCTCGTATTCCACTTCATAGCTCCAGCGAGAAGCCGGGAACAGCGTCAGATTCACATCGGTCCTGCGCCGCACGGTGTTATAGAGAAACGGAGACTGGCGAACCTGCGGCCAGGCCAGCGCCCCGGTCGGCGCGGTTGTCGGCCCAATCGGAATCGATCTCCCAGAGGGAATGTTAGGATTGGCCAACAGATCATAGTCAAAGTACTGGCGGTCTCTGTTGAAACTTCCCGTCAGTTCGTAATACTTGCCTTTGGCTGCGTCCATTCGGGTAAAGTTGAACGGATCACCCCCAAAGCCATTGCTATAGATCATCAGGTGGTCGAACAGCGGACGTTTATTCGTCTTGAGAGGGCGCAACTCAAAATTGCTGCCCAGCACACGCGGACCCGAATGCAGGTTCACTAGCGTGTCGTACATGGCATCGCTGCCTGTAATGTTGGCCATATGGCCACCCATGTTGATCGCCCCGTGCAGCGAATATCCCGCGGGAGCGGTGGGCTGCATCACTGGCGTTGTTTGGCTGCCCGACATATCGACTTGCGCCATCGCCGTTCCTGTCATCGCCACCAGAGCTCCGATCGTCAGGCTGGCGCCGAGACGCCGCACCATTGCGGCCGAAGACAGTGGACGATACAACCAGGGAAACCAGCGCTTATTCTTCATCATTTGGAACCTCCCAAGTGGATCCATCGCCACATCGAAAATCTCTGGTGCCGGACTGCCTGCCCGATGTGGCGTTGGGGGCGCAGTCCGGTCCAGCTACCGAATGAATGCGGGGTGAAGGTTCGAACCGTGAATCTCGGTGTGACAACTTGTGCAGGGCAGTCGCTCCGCTGACCCTTGCCCCATGCTGTGGAACGTCCCCTCGGCTACCGGGCTGTGGCATTGGTTACAAAGCACGTTCACATTTGGCATGTTCAGCATCCGGGGATTCTGCGACCCGTGCGGGCTGTGGCAACCGAGGCAACCAACGCCCTTCACCGCGGCATGCTCAAACACAAACGGGCCACGTACGTCCGTGTGGCACTTCGTGCAGATCCTGTTCTGGTCCGCCGTCGTTCTCAGATTGTTCGGGCTGAAGGTGCCATGCACATCGTGGCAGTCGGTGCACTTCACCACGCCCTCAGGCACCGGATGGTGGAAAGGCATCGCGAACTGCGCCTTTACATCCGTGTGGCATGTCTCGCACAGTTGCGGCTGCGACGCCGTCAACAAATACTGAGGCGTCGTGGAATGATGAATGCTGTGGCAGCTGATGCAGCTGAGCCCACCCTTGGCGTGCGGCGAACGCATAAAGTTCGGATGCGCCGTCGAGTGGCAGGCCAGGCACCGCTTGTCGATCTCCTGCGGGGTGGTGTTAGCGAACGTAAATATCTTGTGAACGTCGCCGCCTCCCTGCACGTGAGCTTCTCCCGGACCATGGCAGTTCTCGCAGGTGAGGCTCTTGTCACCATGCATAAATACCATCTTGGTGTGCGGGTTGTTCGCAAAACTATGAGCGATATCGGTATGACAAGTCTCGCACATTTGCGAGCCCACATATCCGGCTGGAAGTGTCGAACCCTTCTGGCTCTGCCCCGTTTTTGCCGCGGGAGCTGCGGGTCTGGCAGCAGCAGCAGATACCGATGGATGTTCAAAGAACACGAGAGCGAGGACGAGCATGACTGCGGACAACAGGGAAATTCGTCTCATTGACAACCACCTTCTGTATTTGTGTCTCTCTACAATTGCCTCCCCAGATAAACGTCACTGGCGGATATTCGTTACCGAACCGGAGATGTTAAATACAACGTTATTCCACTCGATGTGACCCCCATCACACATATCTCCTAACTTAGAGTGTGATGATGTTGTGTATTTCATATCTATTGTCTAGTTTATAACGCAGAAACTAATATGGAAATAGATAAGTAACAACTAATTACTATCTACCTGCAGATGACGATTTGAGAGTGTCGAGCGAATCACGCCCTTTCCACCTCGATGAATGCCAGCTCCAACTCGTCTCCTCCAAGAACCTCGAGCTCTGGCGAGGCGCATTCTGAACACTCACGAGCGTTGGCTGAGGGATCCACCTCGATACCGCAATGTCGACAAACCGTGCGCCGCGCACAGGGGATGACGTGAAGAACAATCTGTTCGAGATCAGTACCCAGACAACTTATCTTGAGAGCACAAATCAGAACTTCTGCATCTATATCGCAATCCACACCAACATTGACTCCGATGCGCAGCAGCCTTGCGCCCCCAAGGCATGCGGCTTCCGAGCGCGCCGCCTCAAGAATCGCGTTGGCAATTCGACTCTCTCTTCGCCTGCGCCCATTCGACTCCGCTACCACCGGGCGATGCACCGCGCACAAGGCCGCGCGGCGGCCTGCTACGTCATATCCGTGCATGGAATGAGTGGCGTGAGCCATCAATGAACTCCGGGAGGTGAGATGGAATCCAAACCGGAGTGAACGTTGGGAATCACGCGAAGACCGGGATGTTGTCGGCCCAAAGGTAGAACGGGAAACGTGAGCAGCGGGCAAGAGGCTTGGGCGACCAATTCAGCGAGGGGGGCAGGAATGCCGACCCCGCTCGCGTGCGATGGCGGCGCCTCAATCAAGATCATGTCCGCGTTATTGTCGCGGACCGCCGTCAGTAGCGCCGCGATGGACCCATCCGTGCCATTGATTTGCAGCATGCGAGGCCAGAGTCCAGCTGAGCAGGAGATCGGCTTTCGACCGGACGTTGAGGATCTCCGGCTTGATATCTGCCAGAGAACCAGTTCGGCGTGGAAATACTGCGCCAGATCCTGCGCAAATCGCACACCTTCCGATTGGGGCCCACACTCTCCCACCGTATATAAAATCGTTCGTGGTCGCCTGCTGCTGCCTTTCCCCGACCCAGTATCTGACCCTCCGGCCATAGAGCGCCCCCCCTTGCACTCCAATGCCGTTGGAGGCAAAACGCAGACTGGAATCGGAGTCTGCAGCAACATTTGCCGTGCGGTGTTGCCGAATCGATTCGAATCTCCATCCCCTGTGGTTCGTGCTCCAATCATCAGCCGCCCTGCAGGTCTCTCGCGCAAAAACTCGTCCAGAAGGTCAGCCGGTTGCCCGTGGCGCACTGCCACTCTACACGCGACATTGCGAGCACGAACGTGTCGCGACAGCACCTCCAGCGTCAGTCGAGCATCGCGGTCTGCCTTCAATGGGTTGTAATACGTTGCCTTCGCCTGAGGAGCATCTGGAACCACCGCGTGGAAAAAGACCAATTCCGCGCCTGCTGCTTCCGCATGAGCAATTGCGTGCGGCGCCAGATATTCGAGATCCGTCAGCGCGGTCGCAACAACGATACGGTCCGGCGCCGCGTAGCAGCTCCGCGCAAAACCATCTTCCATACCAGGCCGCATAGGTCGTTCCTCCTATCCGGTCCATATTGCCCCTTGTTCCAGTGGATTCCTGTGTTGTCGAACACGCGGTCGCGTGACAAAGATCACAGAACACGGTTTGGCCCGGCTCTCCGACACCTTCCCGACGACCGCGACCAGGACAGCTGACAAGAAAATGCGTCCGACATTCACCCGCACCCACCGCCGACCGATCTCGGACGCAAATCTGTTGGCGAAGCCTTCAGTTCCGATTCGTGCTCTCGTGCGCCAATAGCGCCGCAATCGCGCACGACACGACCCGGGAGCGGGGAGGATCTGCGCGGCTGGTCAAAATCACCGGAACCTTCGCGCCTAATACAATACCGGCGAGGGCCGCGCCCCCAAGATACTCCAGTTGCTTGGCCAGCATGTTGCCCGATTCCAGATCCGGTACCACCAGAATGTCGGCATTCCCCGCAACTTCGGACCGGATCCCTTTCACCTCCACAGCCTTCGGGCTTACAGCCGTATCCAGGGCTAAGGGCCCGTCAAGGATGCCACCGGTAATCTGTCCCCGTTCAGCCATCTTGCACAACGCTGCGGCATCGAGCGTCGAGGTGATCTTCGAGCAAACCGTTTCGGCCGCCGACAGAATCGCAACCCTCGGCTCCGGCACGCCTAACACCCGCGCAAGGTCAATCGCGTTCTGCACGATATCCACCTTATCGTCGAGCGTCGGATATATATTGATCGCAGCGTCTGTAATGAACAGAGTGCGATTGTAGAGCGGCGCATCCATCACAAAAACGTGACTGACCCGCCGCGTCGTGCGCAAACCCGACTCCTTGGCCAGCACGGCGTGCATCAAGGTATCCGTATGCAGACTGCCCTTCATCACTGCGGCCGCCTCACCTTGCCGGCACATTTCGGCGCCAATCCGGGCGGCTTCGCGGTCATTCGCTGCTTCCACCGTTCGATAACGGCTCAACAATGCAGCTCGATCTCCCGCCATCTCATTCAGGTCAGTCAGTCGCCCAATCAGGACTGGCTCAATTACACCAGCTTCCGCGGCGTCGATCGCGCCCGCCAGCGCAAAATTGCTGCACGGCCACACAACTGCCGTCGACATCGGTGGATGCACCCCTGGCCGTTGCATAAGGGCCTCTAAAACTGACGGAACCACGGTGCCCGGAGGCACGCTCTCGTCTCGGTCCGTGAAAGCTTTAAATGTCATGGCTCCTCGTCTCTCATGCGTAGATTAGGTATATTGTGGCGTGAGGCATGCGGCACGCTCGGTGATCGAAGTCACACCCAAACAGATGCCTTGCGATAGGAAGCGGCAGCAAAACTCTGTCTCCTGGCTCTGCGCAAGTTCACCAACCCCCAGCCAGCACACAGCCGTGCCAAATCCCTACCGCCGCCGTCAAAGCCTCAGACCGTCTCGGGAGAGTACATTGAACAAACTTCGCCTTTTGCCCCTTCTCGTGATCCTGGCCCTTTCCTCCGCCAGCCTGTATGCAAAATCGGTTCCAGAAAAAAATGTAACCCGCGCAACCCTTCCCAACGGCGCCCGGATCGTCATCATCCGCAACACCTTGGCTCCGGTGGCAACGGTCGAAGCCAATTTCTTGGTGGGCGGTGATGAAACTCCCAAGGGCTTTCCCGGAATGGCGCACGCCCAGGAACACATGGCATTTCGCGGCTGCCAGGGAATGACCGCCGATCAGACGGCAGCCATCTACGCCCTTCTTGGCGGCGACAACGACGCCGATACCCAGCAGAACATCACGCAATTTTTCGCCACCGTTCCAGCCGCCGATGTAAACGTGGCCCTCCATGCCCAGGCAGCCTGCCTCGCCGGTATCGATGATGCCCAGGCGCAGTGGGCGCAGGAACGCGGAGCAATCGAACAGGAAGTTGCCATGGATCTCTCCAATCCAACCTACAAATTCATCAATCGCCTCAATCAAATCATGTTCGCCGGAACCCCCTATGAGCACGATCCGCTCGGCACCAAGGCCTCCTTCGACAAAACCACGGGCGCCATGCTCAGGGCTTTTCACCAAAAGTGGTACTCCCCCTCCAACATGATCCTCATCGTCGTCGGCGACGTGAATCCACAAGCTACCCTCGCCACCATTAAAGATCTCTTCGGCGGCGTCAAGAGCCATCCTGTTCCAGCTCGTCCCGCGATCCACATCAAGCCTTTCAAGACTCAAACCTTCACCATAAGCAGTAATCTCCCTTACCAGCTCGGCTTCATCGCCTACCGTATGCCAGGCACCGATTCGCCCGACTATGCAGCGGCAAACATCCTCTCAGACGTGCTCTCCAGCCAGCGCGGCAACCTCTACGCGATGGTTCCGGCCGGCAAAGCGCTCGCGGCTGAATTTGGCCTGGCGGAGACATACCGCAAGGCAAGCGTCGGCTTCGGACTTGTGGCCCTGCCTGCCAGCAAGAATCCACAGAATGCGATCAAGGAAATGCGCGCCATCATCGAGAACTATGCAAAGAACGGCGTTCCAGCCGATCTGGTGGAAGCAGCCAAGAAGAGCGAGCTCGCACAAGCAGAATTCCAGCGCAATTCCATTCCTGGCCTCGCCAATGTCTGGTCCAATGCGCTGGCAGCCGAAGGCCGCACCTCGCCACAGCAGGATATTGACGCAATCCGCAAAGTCACCCTCGCCGATGTTGATCGCGTCGCCAAACAATATCTGCTCAATGTCAGTACCATCACGGCCACCCTTAAGCCGCAACCTTCCGGCGGCCCGGTCGCCAGCAAAGGCTTCGGAGGCGCCGAGAAAGTCACTTCCGCTCCCACTAAACCGGTCATTTTGCCGGCGTGGGCCAAGGCCCAACTCTCCACGCTCCCGGTTCCCAACAAATCGCTTGCTGTTTCCAACATGGTCCTGCCCAACGGCATCCGCCTGATTGTCCGGACTGACCTTACAAGCCCGACGGTCACCGTCGTCGGCCAGATCAAACACAACGCCGACCTGCAGACCCCCCAAGGCGAAGACGGCGTCTCTTCCCTCTTGGACGGACTCTATTCCTACGGCACAACTACTCTGAATCGCATCGCTTTTCAAAAAGCGCTCGACGACATAGCCGCCCAGGAAAGTGCCGGCTACTCTTTCTCTCTGCAGGTTCTTAAGCAGTACTTCTCGCGCGGCGTGCAATTACTCGCCGACAACGAACTCCACCCGGCACTGCCCGAACGCGCCTTCATGATCACCCGCATGCAGACTGCCCAATTCGTCGCAGGCAACATGCAGAGCCCAGGCTACCGCACCTCACGAGTCGTCATGAAGGCCCTGCTGCCTGCCGACGATCCGTCGCTTCGCCAAGCTACCCCGCAATCCATCATGAAGCTCACCCTGGCGGACGTGCAGAACTACCACGCACTCACCGTGCGACCCGATCTCACCACCATCGTCGTCATTGGTGACGTGACCCCGCAGGAGGCAAGGGCGGTCATTGGAAAGTGGTTTGGTTCGTGGAAGGCCACCGGGGCCAAACCCAACACTACTCTCCCCGCGGTTCCACTTAACAAGCCCTCTGCGGCGGTCGTTCCAGACAAGCAGCGCGTCCAGGATGAGGCCATCCTCGCCGAGCAGCTCAATCTCAATCGCTTTTCCTCGGCCTACTATCCGCTCGAACTCGGCGATCACGTCCTCGGAGGCGGATTCTACGCAACCCGGCTATATCACGATCTGCGCCAGACCACCGGCCTCGTTTACTATGTCGGCGTCAACCTCAACGCATCCAAGACTCGCGCCAGCTATAGCATTGTCTATGGTTGTAATCCCGGCAACGTGTTCAAGGCCCGCGACATCATCGTGCGTGACCTTGACCAGATGCGCACCCAGGATGTCTCGCCAGCCGAGTTGCAACAGGCCAAAGCCTTGTTGCTCCGGCAAATTCCTCTCAGTGAAGCCAGCGAGAATGCCGTCGCCAACGGCTTGCTGAGCCGCGCTGTCACCGGGCTTCCCCTCAACGAACCGGTAATTGCCGCCCAAAAGTATGAGGCGCTGACGGCCGATCAGGTCCGTGAGGCCTTCGCCAAGTACATCAACCCGGCAAATCTTGTGCAAATCGTACGGGGACCCAACCCAAAATAGTCACCGCACAGCCACACCGTGGGCACGCAACTTCTGCGTGCCCATTTCTCTCTCTCGACATACGCCAGGCGGCGATTCGCGCAGCAAATCTCCCTGCCGCCGCCCACCCGCCACTCGACGCAAAACGAATCGCCATCTCGCAGTTGCCATGCCGTCAAGCTCTTGTTAAAGTATGAAAGGTCGACAACTTACAAAATGCGCCCATAGCTCAGTTGGATAGAGCGATTGACTACGAATCAATAGGCCGGAGGTTCGAATCCTTCTGGGCGCACCATCCCTTCAGCAACTTGGTCTTCTGCCTCCTCGCACTGCGCCGTGCGTTGTGCCTTTCAGTTTTGCGCTGGTCCGCCTCTCTGCGATCCCATGCTACTCCGCATGCAGACACTCCTCGACGGCGATCGTCGGCTCACGCCCTGACAGCCGTCTCACCCGTATGAGATGCCCACTCATGATTGGCAGGCCCAAAACGAACCCTGCCTCGCCACCTATACCACCAGAGTACACAGCAGGCGGCCATCCTCTCGAATTCAAGCGAGTTGCTTCAGGATCGGGAAACAAGCGACCTGAGCGCACTGGCCTCCTTTGGAAACCGGTAAGAATATCGTGCCTAACTGTACCCCACTGCGTTAGAATCCGTCGCAAATGCCAGGGCAGATTTCCATCCCGTATACGTTCATAGACCACCCCATCCGCAGAACTGGGCTTATCACCAAGTCTCCATTCACCTGCGGACGCATGCCCGACAACGATCTCGTCCTCAATCACCCCTACATTTCGCGGCGTCATGCAAAGATTATCTGCGAAGGCGATATCTCCATCCTCATCGACCTTGGCAGCAGCCACGGTACCTACGTCAATGGTGAGCCGGTGGCTGGAAGGCACGCTCTGCAGGCCGGCTGTAAAATCGCCTTCGGAAACCCGGACGGCCCGGTTCTCGAGTTCGGCGTGGGCGGACCAACATCCACATCGACCATTCGCAGCATTATCGAGCAGTTGCCAGAGGTCGGCTCGGCGAACAACTCCATTGAAAAACTCCACTGGTTCTTTGACGCGGCCCGCAAGCTCACCGGGGAGGACGGCATTGACCAGATCCTTGCATCCCTGCTTGAAATTACCCTCGAGCTCACTCGCGTCGAGCGCGGCTACGTCTTCCTGCGGTCAGCCTCCGGCGAACTCAATCTTGCCATGGGCCGCGACTGCGGCGGCCAACCGCTCTTCGACGATTCAACCATCTCGCATAGCGTCATCCGGCAGGCCCTCCAGACCGCCAGAGAATTCATCATCACTGACACCCTCCAGGCCGAGCATCTCACTGACAGCATGGTGGCCCAACGCGTTCGCAGCATCGTTTGTATCCTGCTGCGCAGTCATCGCAAATCCCACGGCGAAACTACCATACTCGGCGTCCTTTATCTTGATAGCAGACTCAAGCCGGGCTCGCTCTCCGATCTCGACAATAACCTGCTCCACACCATCGCCACCGATGCGGCCGCGCTCATTGACAATACGCAACTGGCGCTCGCCGAAGAAAATGAACGGCGCTACCGTGAAGAATTGAATGTTGCCGCTCATGTTCAAAGCAGCCTCATGACTGCGCAGTTCCCTACCCCTGCCTTTGCCGCTGTCACAGCTCGCTCCATCCCATGCCGCGATATCGGGGGAGATTTTTTCCTTGCTCTCGCAGACGACCAATCCCTCACTGTCGTCGTGGCCGATGTTTCTGGCAAGGGAATCTCGGCTGCCATTCTGGCCTCAACCATGCAGGGAATGCTCCACGCTCTCCTGCGCGCACACCAGCCGCTCGACCAGATCGCATCCGCCCTGAATCTCTATATCTGCGAAAAGGACGTCGGCAAATATGCCACCATGGCCATCTTTTGCCTGCACCCGGATGGCACCGCTGAATACATCAATTGCGGCCATATCCCCCCATACATCTGTTCACGCCAGGGAGCCTTCCCTTTGGCTGAATCCAATCTTCCCGTTGGCTTGATTCCACACGCCACATTCCTCGCCGCAAACACTCAACTTGACCCCGGCTCCCGCCTTCTCATCGTCACGGACGGTGTCACCGAAGCCGCCGACGAGAGCGGTGAGTTCTTCGGAGAGGAACGCCTTGCCGCCGGCGCCTCTAAATGCACCGGTCTCAATGACCTCTTTCTTGAATTGCAGACATTCTGCCAGTCCCACCCGCAGGACGACGACCTCACCATTCTCGAGGTCCGCTACACCGGCTGATCCTTCGCAGACAGGGCAAACCAGCCCCCGCATAGAAATCGCAAACCCTCCCATTCCGTAAAACACCTGTCGTGATCTATGCTGAAAGGTCATGCGACCAAGACTCTCTCTTGCCTCCACGTTTTCTCTGGTTGTCGCTCTGACTGCCACGGTCTTTACCGGCCCGGCAGCCATGGCCCGGCCGCGCGCTGCCCAATCCCCCTCCCCGCAGCACTTCACCATTCCACTGTCCGCGCGTATCCAGCCCGCTCGCCTCGCCGCAATGATTCGTTCCGGGCACACCCCCACCATCCTCCAGGTCGGCTTCACCACCCTTTTTCAGGAGGCGCACATCAAGGGAGCCATTCACGCCGGGCCAGCCGTGTCCGATTCCGGCATGACCCTCCTGCGCAACACCGTGGCCCGTTTCAATCGCCACAGTCTTCTCGTCATCTATTGCGGATGCTGCCCCTGGCCTAAATGCCCGAACATTCGCCCCGCCTTCGAGCAACTCCGCAAGATGGGCTTCACGAATGTGAAGGTGGTCTATATCCCACACAACTTCGGAGTCGATTGGATCAACCGCGGCTTTCCCACAGTGAAGGGAGACTGACGTGAATCGCGCTATCTTCTCTCATTCCAGGCTTATCTCCGCCATCTCAAGATTTGCCGTACTGGCCCTCGGCGCATTCTTCATCGCGGCTGCCGCCACAACTTTCACGTATGCCCAGGACCGCTCTCAGAGCCTCATCGGACATCCCGCGCCAGCCTTTGCCCTTCAGGATTTCCAACACAAGACCATCCGCCTTTCTCAGTTCCGCGGCAAGGTCGTCCTGCTCAATTTCTGGGCCTCATGGTGCGCTCCCTGCCAGGCAGAGATGCCCACCTTTGCCCAGTGGCAAAACCAATATCGCGGCAGGCTGCAGGTCATCGGCGTCAATATGGACGACCAAATACCCAAGGCTGAGGCCGCCGCCCGCAAACTCAAGGTCAACTACCCTCTCGTCGTGGGCACCGCGCACATGGCTGAAGCCTTCGGCGGCATCTACGGACTTCCCGTCACTTTCCTCATCGACACTCACGGCCACATCCGCGACGAATATCAAGGCGGCAACCACGTCACCCAGATTCACGCGGAAATCGAGCGCCTGCTCTCCCACCCTGACCACTGATCGCTATGCCCGTTCAATGAATCAATATTTTTTTGCTTCTTCCGGCAACGAATTCACAGCGCTGCCATTCCAAAAGTAGGGGCGGCGCCGCTGCGCCTCCAAGAACTTGCAATCTTCCCACCGTACGTATCGCCGTGGGCGCCGGAGCGTGGCCAATGGCTGTTCCTTCCCTCATCGCGGGTCACTCGCACTTGCTTGACACCTTATTTCGCGACTACCGTAGATCTCCATTCTCTGTTCGTACTCCAGACTGGGATTGGACTTCCGATCCGGATCGCATTCCGGTCTTCACCATCTGCTTTCAAACCCAGTCCGCACTCGATTCTCTGCTGCACCACCCCAATGAAATCACTCTCGGCGAAGCCTTCATTCACAAAGACATTGAAGTGGAAGGCGACCTTTATGCGGCTTTGCGCCTCTTCGACGAAGTCATGCATCGAGCTTCGCAACCCCGCGTTCCCGCCCTTCGCCAGGTGGACCACGTTATCGCAGAAGCAAAGGAGGCTCTTCTGCACGGGCTTCAACACTCGGCTCGCAGAGACCGCACTGCGATTTCTTACCACTACGACAAACCCCCGGAATTCTTTCTCCCCTGGCTCGGCCCCACCATGGTTTACAGTTGCGCCTACTTTCGGGATCCCGCTCAGTCCATCGACGATGCCCAGACCAACAAGCTCGAACTCATCTGCCGCAAGCTCGAACTGAAGCCCACCGACCTGTTCCTCGACATCGGCTGCGGGTGGGGAAGCCTCGTCATCCACGCCGCGATGCAATACGGCCTCCAGGCCTTCGGAATCACACTCAGCCGCGAACAGGCCAGGTTTGCCGAAGACCGCATCGCCCAATCCAATGTGAAGGACCGTTGCTCCGTCGCGCTCAAGGACTACCGCGAGTTGCCTTACGAGGGCAAACGCTACGACAAGATCGCCAGTGTCGGCATGGTCGAGCACATCGGGTTGAAAAATCTTCAAACCTACTTCCAGATCGCCTGCGACATTCTCAAGCCCGGGGGCCTGTTTCTCAATCACGGCATCGGCCGCGCGCAACACTCCCCGCTCCCCAAAGATTCCTTCGTTCAAAAATATGTCTTCCCCGACGGCGAACTCGTCCCCTTGCATCAGACCATCGCCTGCGCCGAGGCCGCAGGTTTTGAAGTCCGCGACGTCGAAAACATCCGCGAGCATTACGCCCTTACCTTGCGGAACTGGGTCAAAGCACTGCGTCAAAATGAAAAAACGCTGCTCGACACCGTCCCTGAGATGACCTATCGCATCTGGCTGCTCTACATGGCTGGTTCTGCCGTCGCCTTTGATCGCGGCGACATATTTGTCGATCAGGTTTTGCTCCGAAAAGTCGACTCCTCCACCGTCGCAATGCCCGCAACCCGCGATCACTGGTGCCAGCACTGGAACTGAACGCCCAGGCACAAATCGCCCGGCGCCGATTGACTTCGGCGCAGGGCGTTCTGTTGTTATGGCTTCAACGCCGCGCCCGCAACCACGCCGGTCAGCTTGTACGCAGCCATCGAGTGATTGAACGCGTCCACATCAGTCGAGAGGTAGCTGTTGAACTCCTGAACCGCCGCCTTGTACTTAGCCTCTACACGATTCTTCTGGTCGAGTAGTGTCGCCGTCGGCGGTGTATCCTCGCCTTCGAACAGCCCATACATCATCTGCAGCGTCTCGTGAATCTCATCCGGAACCCGCAGCGTGGACTCCTCTGAGCCCGCATTACTGGTAAGCTTCAGCTTTTCCGCCCGGGTCTCTTTTTCCAGCTCCTCGATCGCGGCCGTAACCTCACCCTCGTTCGCCTCGCCCTTTACCGCGACGTGCAGCGCCTCAAGTTGCTGATGGATCGCATGCAGCCGGTTCAGCGCCACATCCACCTGCGACAACTCGTGCAGCACTGCTTCCTCGGCATCATACCGCGCTTGCATCCCGGTCAGCGTGCCGCTCGATGCTGGATCATTGATCACCGTGAACTTCCTTGACTCCGTCTGCCCGCCAACCTTCAGAGTCGCCGTGTAGGTTCCGGGAGGCAGCATCGCTCCGGATTTCGGCCCCTTCATGAACTTCAGCGCCGATTCCCACCGTACTGGCCCATTTGCACGCAGATTCCAGTAAATGCGGTGCAAGCCGGCCTGCGTGGGAACCCAGGGCACCATCTGCTTCGCATTCTTGCCCTTCTTCCCAGCCGTCGCCATCATCGCCTGCGATGGCTCTTCCTCCGGCGTCATCCTTATCGGCTTGCCCTTATGCAGCCCCTTCAGCGTCCGCACCACCTTGCCGGCAGAATCAGTGATGATTAACTCACCCGGCTTGTCCGATGCCTTCGACAGGTAATAGTCAAACGCCGCGCCAAACGTCGGATTCTGACCCGAGAACGCCTGATCCCCGGGATTCTCCAGCTCCGTCCACGGCCAATACCGCACAGCTGTTTCAGATTTGAACAGCGTCAGCGGGGCGCCGGCAACCTGAGGGTCGAACTTCTGGAACGGAGTCAGATCGTCCAGAACCCACAACGACCGCCCGTGGGTCGCCACCACCAGGTCATTGTCGCGAGCATTCAACGCAAGATCGTAGACCGCGGCATCAGGCAACCCCAGACCAAACAGGTACCATTTCTTCCCCGCATCCCAGGAAACATACAGCCCGTTCTCAAGTCCCGCGTAGTAGAGATTCGGATTCTTGAAATCCCTCCGCACCACGTGGGCGTATACATCAGTCGGCAGATTCCCGCTGATCGAGGTCCACGACGCACCGTAGTCAGTTGTGTGGAACAAGTACGGCCTGAAGTCCCCGCTGAAGTGCCGGTCCACTGCGATCAGCACGTCACCCGGATCCGTCTGTGAAATATCGATCGACTCGACGCGTCCCCACGGCGGCAAATTCGGAATATGCGCCGTCACATTCGTCCAGCTCGCGCCGCCGTTCCGCGTCACCTGTACCTGACCGTCGTCCGTGCCCACCCAGATCACCTTGGGATTCGACTTCGCAACCGCAACCCTCAGGATCGTGTCGTACACCTCCGCGCCGGAGTTGTCCTTGATGACCGGCCCACCCGATGATCCCTGTTTCGCCTTCACGTTCAGTGTCAGATCCGGGCTGATCACTTTCCACGTGCGCCCACGATCCTCACTCTTAAACAGCACATTCCCGCCCGCATACAACACCTTGGGATTGTCCGGTGACACCGCAAACCCCGCATCCCAGGCAAACCGGTACTTCAAGTGCGCTACTCCCATGCCGGTAAAATCCACCGAATACGGCTCAATGTTCTCGCCCTGCTCGCTCTTCTTATGGAAAGCCATCAGGAACTGGTTCTGCGTCGAGTTGTAGATGATGTCCGGATTATCCGCTGCCGGCACCGCATAGATGCCGTCGCCACCGTTCAGCAAAAACCAGTCGCGATCCAGGATTCCCTGCGGATTCTTGTTCATCCCCGGCCCGCACCACCCGCTGTTGTCCTGCAATCCTCCACATACCTCAAAGAACTGCTGATCGCTCGTCGCCGCATGGTAAAACTGCCCGATCGCAATGTTGTGCACAAAGCTCCAGTGCTTCCCGTTATCCACCGAAAGCGCCACGCCGCCGTCGTTGCCTTCAATAATCCGGCCGCTGCCCGTCGGGTCAATCCAGATCGCATGGTGATCCACATGCACCTTCTTGGC
This sequence comes from uncultured Acidobacterium sp., assembly GCA_964636535.1. GTDB lineage: Bacteria > Acidobacteriota > Terriglobia > Terriglobales > Acidobacteriaceae > Acidobacterium. The sequence goes on from CAZWSD010000006.1 coordinate 25,836, forward strand.
GATATTGTGAAAGTGCTTTCCACCGTCAGAAGACTCCTTCAAATTCATCGAAAGAGCAAAGATCCGGTTTGAATCCGTTGGATCAACCGCGATATGCGAGAAGTAAAAGGGCCGCGCGTCCACTCCCTGATCCTTGCTCACCAGTGTCCAGTGCTCCCCGTAATCGTCCGACCGCCAAAGCACACCTTGATTCGATCCCATCACCGCGTAGACGATGTTTGGCGAACTCGCCGCAATCGCCAGACCGATCCGCCCTACGGGTTCCGTCGGCAATCCGTGCCCGCTCAGCCGCTTCCAGGTTGCGCCGCCGTCAATCGACTTGTAAATCGCGTCCTCGGGTCCGCCATCCGAGTAGCCCCACGGCGTCCGCCGGAATCGGTACGTCGCTGCAAACACAATCTCCGGATTCTTCGGGTCCATCGCCATGTCGCTGATCCCCACACTCGGCCCCACGTACAGCACCTTTTGCCACCTCTTCCCGCCGTCGGTCGTCCGGTACACCCCTCGGTCCGGATTGTCCTTCCACGGCTCGCCCATCGCGGCCACCAGCACCGTATCCGGATGCAGAGGATCGATCACAATCTGCGAAATCTGGAACGTGTCCTTTAGCCCCATATTCTTCCAATGCCTGCCGCTGTCCGTTGACTCATACACTCCATCGCCGTACGACACATCGTTCCGGACATTCGCCTCGCCCGTCCCAACCCACACCACAGCCGGGTTCTGCGGATCCACCGCCAGCGCCCCAACCGACGCCACTGGCTCATGCTGAAATTCCGCCGTCCACGTCGTGCCGCCATCGTCCGTGCGGAATACTCCCCCGTCTGCCCCGCCTATGTAGTAGATGTCAGGATTCCCCGCAACACCAGCCACAGCCGTCACACGGCCGCCGCTGATCGCCGGCCCAATCGACCGGAAGTGAATGTTGCTCGAAACCTTCATCGGCAGCTCGGTGCGCCCCTGCGAGTT
>CAZWSD010000007.1:0-26575 GCA_964636535.1 uncultured Acidobacterium sp.
GCGCCTGAAGCGCGGGCGCGGTTATGTGGGCGCCGATAAGAACTTCGACAGCGACCTGGGAATCGGGTTTATCCCGGTGGATTCGGTTCACTCGCCGGTGCGCAAGGTGAATTACACGGTGGATGCGGCACGACTTGGCCAGATCACGGACTACGAGAAGCTGACGCTGGAAGTTCTGACCAACGGCACGGTTCTGCCGGCGGATGCGGTAGGCCTGGCGGCAAAGCTGCTGAAGGACCACATGAGCATCTTCATCAACTTCGAGGAAGAGATCGAAGCGGAGGCGCAGGCCGAAGAAGGCCGCGTGCAGTTGAAGAATGAGAATCTGAACCGCTCGGTGGAAGAACTGGAGTTGAGCGTTCGCAGCTATAACTGCCTGAAGAACGCGAATATCCAGACGATTGGCGAATTGGTGCAAAAGACCGAAGCCGAAATGCTGAAGACGAAGAATTTCGGGCGGAAGTCGCTCAATGAGATCAAGGAGATTCTTGCCCAGATGGGACTTTCGCTGGGCATGAAGATTGACGAGCACGGGAACGCGGTTCCTGGGCCGACCAGCATACTGCCCGCGCAGATGCTGGCGCAGAGCTACAGCCGTTTCGACGACGAAGACGATGAGGACGGCCTCGATGAGGACTTCCCGGCGCAGGGCGAAACGGAGAACTTTTAACAGCGGTACCCAGTCGCCAGCGGCCAGTCCCCCGGAGAATCGGCGGGGGTTGGCCACTGGGGCTGAGATTTGAGAATTCAGTCAAGAGAGAGTTGTCATGCGTCATCGCAATGCAGGATACAAACTTGGGCGCAACACCAGCCATCGCCGCGCGCTGTTGCGGAATCTGGTCACGTCCATTCTGATGGAGGACCGCGTGGAGACCACCGTCACCAAGGCGAAGGCGGCGCGGCCTCACGTGGAAAAGATGATTACCCTCGGCAAGAAAGGCGATGTGCACGCTCGACGGCAGGCGCTGGCCTACCTGCAGACGCGGGAAGCGGTGGCGCGTCTTTTCGATACCGTGGCTCCCCGTTACGGCGATCGCAACGGCGGCTACCTGCGGATTGTCCGTAGCGGCTTCCAGCGCGGCGACGGCGCGGAGAAGGCATTTATTGAGCTGCTGGGCGCCGAACAGGAGCTCGACGAGAAGCGCCAGAAGCGCGCCGAAGCGCGTGCCAAGCGTCGCGAAGAGATGCAAAAGGCGATGGCCGAGCAGCAGGAGCAAGAGGGCGGCAAGCCCGAGGGCTCCAACGAGTAACTTCAAGGGCGAACGACCCGAAGCATTTTAAGCGCACCCCGATTGGGGTGCGCTTTCTATTTTGCAGATCAGCACCGCATCCACTCCGGCAGGCCGGAAGCGATGGAGGCGCGCACGGCGGCAATGAGGGAGTCACGGTCGGGATAATCGGCCGGCGAAATGGGAGGGTGAAAGACGATGTGCGCGCGGCCGCGGCGGATGGCGAGGCTGCCTTTGCGCATCATCCCTTCCGTGCCGTGGATGGAAACGGGGATGATGGGAATCTGCGACTCCATGGCGAGATAGAATGGGCCTTTTTTGAAGGGCAGCAGGCGGCCATCGGGCGAGCGCGTGCCTTCCACAAAAGAGGCGACGCTGATGCCGGATTGCAGGACCGAGAGCGCGGTTCGCACGCTGGCGCGAGCGGCTTCCACCTCGCCCCTGCGGTCAACGGGAATGAAACCGGCCAGGCGCATACAGTAGCCGAGGATGGGGATCTTCGTGAGCGGACGCTTGATGAAGACGGCGATGCGTACGGGAATTTCCGGAAGCAGCATGACAGGATCGAGATTGGAAAGGTGGTTGGAGAGGAAAAGGTATTTCTCCTGCCGGTGGATGTGCTCCTTGCCGGAGATGATGGGGCGCAGTCCAAAGAGGCGAATGCCGAGACGTGCGATGCCCATGCCGCAGCGGTACATGAGGGAGATGTTGCCGGTGAGCAGCGTATAGGGCACGCACAGGATGGCCGCGGGGAAGCCCAGCAGCGTGTAGAAGATGACGAGACCGAGGGAGGTCAGCATGGCTTAGGCCCTGCCGGTACGCGCTTCGAGCGCGGACGGGAGCCTTTCGTAAATATCGTCGAAGCCGCCGTTGGAGAGGATGGCGATGACGTCGCCGGGCCGGGCTTCGGCAGCGATTGCGTCGACGATGGCGGAGACGCTGGGCATGAGCTGCGCGGGTTTGCCGCGGGCGACCAGGCCGTCCACGACGTTTTCCGGGTGCAGGCGCTCGGCCTGGGGAATGGCTTCGCTCTTGAAAACCTGAGCTATGAGCACTCGGTCTGCGAGGGCGAGGCTGTCGGTGAGTTCGCGCTCAAAGACGTTGCGCCGGAGCGTGTTGGAGCGGGGCTCGAGGATGGCCCAGAGGCGCGCCTGCGGATAGGAGCCGCGCAGGGCGCGGAGGGTTTCACGGATGGCGGTGGGGTGGTGGGCAAAGTCGTCGATGACAGTGATGCCGTCAACTTCGGCGCGGAGTTCGAGACGTCGCTTGACGCTGCGAAAGGAGGCGAGCGCCTGCTGGATGGATTCGAGCGGGATCCCTTCGCCGGCGGCGAGGGCCGCAGCGGCAGTGGCGTTGAAGGCGTTGTGCTGCCCGGCAAGCTCCATTTGCAGGGTAGCCCAGCGCTCGCCCCGGTGGAGCACGGACCACTGCATGGTGTGGCCACGCTGGCTGAGGTCGGTAACCCGCCAGTCCGAGCCGGGATGCGCGCCGTAAAACTCGACGGGGCAGAGCGCGCGCTGGCCGCACTCGCGGAGGTGGGGCGAGCTGTCAAAGGCGACGATGCGGCCGCGGCGCGGGACAAGGTTCACGAGGCGGCGGAATGCGGTTTTCACGGCATCGAGGTCGCGGTAGATGTCGGCGTGATCGAACTCGACGTGCGTGAGAATGAGCGCGTCGGGGAAGTAGTGCATGAACTTGGGGCCCTTGTCGAAGAAGGCGGTGTCGTATTCGTCGCCTTCGATGATGAAGCGGTTGCCGGGCTGGTACTGAAAGCTGGTGCCGAAGTTCTCCGCGACGCCGCCGATCAGGAACGACGGTTTGAATTGCGGGTTGCTCTGCGCGGCGGCCTCGTGGATCCAGGCGAGCATGCTGGTAGTGGTGGTTTTTCCATGGGTTCCGGCGACGACGAGCGAGGCTCGGTTGGGAAGGAATTCCTGCTGAATGACGGCGGCCATGGAGGTGAATGGCAGCTTCTGGTCGAGCATGTATTCGACTTCGGCGTTGCCGCGCGAGATGGCGTTGCCCACGATGATGAGATCCGGACGCGGCTGCAGGTTGCTCTCGGAGAACGGCTCCATGATGGAGATGCCGAGGGTGCCGAGCAGGTCAGACATGGGCGGGTAGGCGGCCTGATCGGAGCCGGTGATGCGATGGCCCTTCTGCTGGAGGAGCCCGGCGAGCGAGGCCATGGCGGTGCCGCAGATGCCGATGAGGTGGATGTGCTTTGCCTGAAACATACTCTCTTTAGAGTAAAACCGCCGGCTCCAGATATTGGAGCGCGGGCGTGGATTCGAGGCGGAGTTCGGCCTCGATGCCGAAGGGGAGGGTGACGTTGCCGTGAGAGACGTGGCCGGAGCGCAGGCCGAAGGCAATGGGCACGTTGAAGTCTGCCAGAACATCGAGGATGACGCGCTCGATGAGGTCCGGATCCGCGCCCGCGGAGACGCAGTCAAGCATTTCGCCGAAGATGAAACCTCTGACGCCGCGGAACTTGCCGGCCAGGATCATCTGTCGAAGCATGCGATCGACCTGGTAGGGCTTGGCGCCGACGTCTTCGAGGAACAGAAGTTTTCCCTCGGTCTGCGGGGCGTAAGGCGTGCCGAGCGACGCGGTGAGGATGCTGAGGCAGCCGCCATAAGTGATGCCGCGCGCGACGCCGGGGCGCAACGCGCGCAGGCCCTGTTCCGGTCCGGCGTGCACGAGGCCGCCGGTGATGGCGGCGCGAAAGCTGGGTTCGTCGACGCCGTCGGCGCGGTCGAAGTCGCCGGCCACGAGCGGACCGTGAAAGGCGACCAGGCCGGCCTGGTCGAGGAGCCAGGTCTGGACCGCGGTGAGGTCGCTGTAGGCGAGAAAGAGCTTGGGGTGATTGAGTATCAGTGGAAGTGGCAAATCGGGAAGCAGGTAGTTGCTTCCGTAACCACCACGGATACAAAACACGGCATCCACCTCGGGATTGGCGAAGGCATCGGTGAAGTCGCGGAGGCGATCGTCCGCCGAGGCCGAGAAGTAGGGCGCGTGCTTGCCCTTGGCATGCGTGGCGGGCGCGACCTGGAATCCGCGGCTTTCGAGATTCGCGATGCCGGCGGCGATGCGTTCCGGATTGGCGCTGCTCGCGGGCGCGACGACGGCGAGCAGCGCATCTGGGGCGAGCGCGCGGGGCTTGAGGATGGGGCGAAACTCAGTCAAGAAAGGCCTCGCCGGTGCAGATGATTTCCGCCGGGCCCGTGAGGGTGATCGGAGAGCCTTCGCCGCCCCATTCCACGGATTGCTCGCCGCCTTCCGCGACGACGGTGAGCGGGGAAGCGGCGTGGGTGGAGGTAATGACGGCGACCGCGCTGGCGCAGGTTCCGGTGCCGGAGGAGGTGGTGGGTCCGACGCCGCGCTCAAAGATGCGGATGTGGATGGTATTTGTATCGATAATGCGCACAAATTCGACGTTGGTCTGCGCGGGAAAGTCGGGATGGAAACAGATGGCCTTGCCGACCGAGCGCCAGTCGAGGCCATGGACTTGAAAATCGGGATCGTCGGCAAAGAGGACGAAGTGGGGATTGCCGGTGTTGACGACGTAGCCTTCGAGGGCGAGGCCCTGCGGGAGCATGACCATGGCATGGCGCACGGCGGGGATGCCCATGGCGGAGGCCATTTGGAAATGCGGGCTATTGGCGGAGACGACGCGGCAGCTGCGGGGCCCGGCGTCGGTTTCCAGATGGATGACATCGCCGGGGCCGGCGTGGCTGGTGTGGGCGAGCCATGCGGCGGCGCAGCGGGTGCCGTTGCCGGAGATCTCCGCGATGGAGCCATCGGCGTTGATGAGGCGCAGGGAGCCGGTGCGGTCTCCGGATCTTTCGAGGACTTCCACGCCGTCGGCGCCGACGCCGGTATGGCGTTGGCAGAGGGCGACGGCCTGCTCGATTTCGCAGGGGCTCTCCACGACCAAGAAATCGTTGCCGCAGGCATGCGCCTTAACAAATTTCATTTTCGTTCTCCATGCCGACCGGCGCGGGTTACTTTGCGGTGATGCTACCATCCAGACCGACCAGCTTTGAACGGTAAAAGTGGGCGCAGGGCTGGCCGGTGGAGCAAATGACCTCAAGGCTGATCAGGCCGCCGGGATGTTCCTTGATTGCTTTGGAGATGGGGTCGCCATCGGTGGCGATGATAAAGGGCGCGGCGAGCGCGGGATGCTTGAGGGCGGCTTTCCACTGGTAGTAGTCGCCCTCATTGATGGTGCGGCGCAGCGGGATGCCCGCAATTTCAAAGGCGCCGACGTGGGCTGAGGTGTAGGCGAGGATCTCTCCGTAGGGCGGCAGGGCATCGAGCTCGCGGGCATAGGCCTTTTCAAAAGGGATGCGGGTGCGGGAGTTGGCGCGGGCCTCGGCCAGCACGAGCGGGCCGGAGTGGATTTGCGCGGCGCAGTCCAGCAGGACGAGGCAGAGCGCGGCGGCGGTGACGAGCGGCGCGAGGGCGGGGCGGTGCTTCTGCACCCAGCGCAGGATTGCGGCGAAACAGAAGGCTGTGAAGAGCGCGAAGGTGGGCAGCATCTCCATCCCGTACCGGGTGTTGTAGTAAGAGTGCGGCGGCCACACGGGCAGGAAGATGGGCACAGAGCCGTAGGCTACGGCGAACGCATAGAAGGGCGCGGGCATCCACAACAGGAAGAGCGGCGTGAGGAGCCTGCCGCGCCAGAACCAGAGGGCCGCGATGGTTCCGAGGATGCTGACGGTGAGAAGCAGGTCGGTGAGCGGCATGGAGATCATGCCGAGTTCGGCGGCCTTGAGGAAATAGAGCAGCGAAACCCAGGGACTGTGCCACCCAGGATAGTGGGCGGCGCCTGGCGCGGTGGTGCGCGCAGCGATGGCCGCGGCGGAGTAGGGGCCGCGCGCAAAGTAGAGCCAGTCGCCGAACTGGGTTGCATTCCAGAGGAACCACGACCAGGGCGCGGCGAGCAGCGCGGCGGTGAAGAATGCGAAGGCGCCGCCCGCGCGTGATTTGAGCGCGCGCGCCCGCCACATGAAAGCGGCGACAATGAACCAGCCGAGGCAGGCGAAGACCCAGCCGTCGTAGCGGGTAAGGACGGCGGCGTCGAGGATGAAGGCGGCGGCGATGATGCGCCGGGCGGCGGCGGAGAGGTTTTGCTCGGAGAGAGCGCGGCCGATTTCAACCAGCAGGAGCACGCCCCAAATGGCCTCGGCCAGGTAGAGCGGCTCCGTCATGGCGGTGGTCTGCATGTAGAGCAGGCCGGGATTGAGGCCGTAGAACGCGGCGGCGACGCAGGCCATGACGGGGTTGAGCCAGACGCGCGCGAGCCGGTAGAGGCCGATGACGCTGACGAGGTAGAAGAACATGGACGGAATCGCGCCGGCAATTCCGGTCTGCCACCAATGGAGATTGGCGGCAAAGGGCGCCATGAGAATGTGCGGCAGGGGCAGCCACACGGAGCCGAGCTGGCTGATGCCGGGATTGAGCGAGTCCGTAAGGCGGCGGGCGATGCCGAGATGGGCGACGGCATCGCCGTAGAGCAGGATCATGCCGCGCGGGAAGCAGTAGGCGAAGGCCAGCACGGAGGCCAGCGCCGCCAGCAGACCGACGAAGATGCTTTCCTGCCGAAGGTCTGCCGGGTCGACCTGGTCAGTCGAGGTGCGAGAGTTGGCGGAGAGTTTCAAACCGTTCCTCGATCTCGTTGCGATCCAGTTTGGCGATGCGTTCGGTGCCGAAGCTCTCGACGGCGAACGAGCCCATGACTCCCCCGTAAAACAAGGCCTTCTTGAAGACGGCGGGCGTCAGCTCCGGTTGCGAAGCGATGTATCCGAAGAAGCCGCCGGCGAAGGAGTCGCCCGCGCCGGTGGGATCGAAGACGTCGGCAAGCGGCAGGGCCGGGGCCCGGAACGGGAGGGCCAGGCGGCGTTTGCCGTTCGGGAAAGAGTCGTCGCTGAAGAAGGCGCTGGCGCCGTACTCGCCGTGCTTGACGATGAGGGTTTTTGGACCCATGCCGATGACATTGGCGGCGGCGCGGACCAGGTTGTTGTCTTTGCCCAGGAGCTTGGCCTCGGTGTCGTTGATAAGCAGCGCGTCGAGTCCGGGCAGGACCCTGGAGAGATTTTCCGCGTGGCCGTTGATCCAGTAATTCATGGTGTCGCCGCAGACCATGCGGGCGTTGGGCATCTTGGCGCGGACGTCGGCCTGCAGGACCGGGTCGATATTGGCGAGGAAGAGAAACTCGGAGTCCTGATAGGAGTCGGGAATCTTGGGGGAAAAGCTCTCGAAGACGTTCAGTTCGGTGGCGCGGGTTTGCGCCTCATTGAGGTTGGCGCCGTAAGCGCCGCTCCAGTAGAAGCTTTTGCCGGGAACGTGCTCGATGCCGCGCGTGTCAATGCCGCGGCGGGTCAGGACGGATTCCTGCTCGTCGGTGAAGTCCTCGCCGACGACGGCGATGACGCGAACCTGGGTAAAGTAGCTGGCGGCAAGTGAAAAGTAGGTGGCTGCGCCCCCGAGGCAGCGGTCGGCGCGGCCTGCCGGGGTTTCAATGGAGTCAAACGCGACGCTGCCGACAACGAGAATGGACATGCTGGAGCTTTCCTTTTAGCTGAGGACCCGATCGACGATGGGGCCGAGTTTTTCGCGCGTGGCCACGGGAATGGCCTCGCGGCTGGTGAGAATGGCGTGGGTAAGCGCTGTCTTGCATCCGCAGTTGCGCTCCGCGGGCAATATGCCGACGGTGGTGCGGATGACGCGGGCCGCGTTGGCGGAGTTCTGTTGAATGATGGCGACAATCTGATCGACGGTGACGTCGTCGTGGCCCTCGTGCCAGCAGTCGTAGTCGGTGACCATGGCGAGGGTGGCGTAGCAGATTTCGGCTTCGCGTGCCAGCTTGGCTTCCTGCAGGTTGGTCATGCCGATGACGTCTGCGCCCCAGCTGCGATAAAGATTGGACTCGGCGCGCGTGGAAAATTGCGGGCCCTCCATGCAGACGTAGGTGCCGCCGCGCTTGCCGGTGACATTCTCCTTGTGGCAGCCCTCGGTGAGGGAGTCAGCGACAACCGCGCAGACGGGATCGCCGAAGGCGACGTGCGCGACGATGCCTTCACCGAAGAAGGTGGATACGCGGTGGTGCGTGCGATCGATGAACTGGTCGGGAATGAGGAAGTGCAGGGGCTCGTGCTCCGCCTTGAGCGAGCCGACTGCGGAAACGGAGAGAATGCGTTCGACGCCAAGCTTTTTCATGGCGAAGATGTTGGCGCGGAAGTTGAGTTCGGAGGGAAGGATGCGATGGCCGCGGCCGTGGCGCGCGAGGAATGCGACCTTGCGGCCTTCGAGATCGCCGAGGACGAAGGCGTCGCTGGGTGAGCCGAAGGGAGTTTCGACGGCGACTTCGCGAATATTGGTCAGGCCCGGCATCGAATAGAGTCCGCTGCCGCCGATGATTCCTATTGCTGCCTGTTGCATTTGCCTCTCCGAGAATCAGACTGCACAGAAATGCCAGTATAAATGGCTGGCCGGTGGCGGGCTTGAAGGCCTGCGGCGCGGGCGGCAAGTGGGAGTTCCACGCGCAGCAAGCCGGCTTGCCCGATGAAGCCGCGCAGTCCGCCGGTCAGGTCGGGGTAAGCGGGGCGATACGCGGCGGTTTCCTGGCCGGCGAATGCGTGCTGCGCGTTCAGCAGCATCAGGTTGAGCTTGCGCGCCACCGGGAGCGGGAAGCTCTCGCTCACGAAGACGTAGCGCCCGCTGATGGTGATGAGCACCGGGCCCTGGCTGGTGGAGTAGACCCGATCGGCCGGTGTGCCGGCGGGCTGGAGATGCGCATGCGGATATTCCTTGTGGATTTCCGCCGCGTAATTTTTCGCGAAAACGCGGGCGACGGCGGGCGTCTTCCAGCGGGAGAGATAAAAGAGCGCGACGGATGCGGTTGAGCCGGGATCGGGGGCATGCTTCTTTTGCGCGACGTAGTAAATACCGCCGTCCCACCGCGAGGCGATCCGGGTGGCGGCCTGGTCGCTGGTGGTTAGCTGCAGCAGCATCTGTGCGTCGAGGTCACCCATCACGCCGACGTCGTAGGGCTTGTAGGCGGGATCGAGCAGGGGATGCACGTTGGGCATGGTGAGCACGGGCATGGGGGTGTGATCCTCATAGGCGCGCGGGTTCATGATCTGGTAGCTCGTGGAGGGAGGATTGTCGAGCACATCGGCGAAGGCTCCCTGTCTGCCCTTGTCCCGGAGCAGCTCGATTTCAAAACGCAGGCCGTAGGTATAGGGGAAGATGAGAGACTCGCGCAGGACGCGCGGCGCGCTGTTCATGACGGGCGAGTCGCTCGATCCGGCGGTCATGTCTTTCAGGTGGGCGAGAATGAAGTCGGGATTGTCGGCGATGGTGATGTGGTGCGGCCGGAGGGCGTAATCGATGTAGGTGACCATGGCCTGGCCTTCAAGGACGGCCTGACGGGCGGTGTCATCCTCATCGACGCGGATATGCCGGTTATCCTGGGCGACGTTGCGCGAGATTCCGTTGAGGGATTTGCTGCCCCATTTCTGGAGGCCGACGAACTGGTCCTGCAGGGCGTGCATCAGTTCGTGGGCCAGGACGGGCTTTTGCACCTTGGGGGCGACCCAGTTGAGCAGATAGACGGTTTTGGTTTTGCTGTTGTAGTACCCGGCGACCTGCTCCTTGAGGAGCTTGATCATGAAGGGGCCGAGGTCAAAGTTCTGCGGCAGGAGGCCGAATTTTTTCAGAACGATGGCCGAGCGCAGCATGCGGCGGGCAGACTTGCCGTTTTTAAGCTGGGAGTCGAGGTATTTCTGGACGGCGGCGCGGCTGGTGAGCTTGCGCTTGACTGGATGCTTGATGGGCAGGCCGGAGTCGTGGGAGTCGAACTTGAGGATTTGATCGACGGAGGCAAACAGCTCCTTGGCCTGCTGGGGCGTGATGAGGGTGTCCGGCTTATGGGCGGGAGCGGACTTGGCCGGCGGCGCGGTAGGCCGGGCGGCGGCGCGGCTGCCCGGCGTTGCACAAAGCGTAAAGATGGCCAGCGCAACGGCGATGCGGGAGGTGTATGCAAATTTCATGAGGAAAGATCCTGAAAAATGAGTAAAAAGCAGGGCGCAGAGGGACTTAGGTTAGATGCCTCGCCTCTGAGAGCCCGCTTATAATCGATAGTGAGCCTACACATGAGCGACGCTTGCGGAGCAGTGACTCCGATGGGAATGTATTTGGCGGAGAAGGACGGCGGACTCGCGCTTTGCGAGCACCAGGGCAGGCAGATGGTGCGGCAATGGGGCGATGTTGAGCACGAATTCCTCTCCATGCCGGTTTCGGCGGCGGTCTTTGACCTTGGCTACCGCTGCCTGATGCGGGTGAGCGGAGGCGACCAGGTGCGCTGGCTGAACGGGATGATCACCAATACCATCAAGGACCTGGAGCCCGGCCACTCGAACTACAGTTTTGTTTTGAATGCGCAGGGACGGATCCTCGGAGACGTGATGGCGTATCGTTGCAGCGATCATATCCTGCTGGCGACCGATGTGTCGCAGGTGGAGGCCCTGGGCGCGCACTTCGACCACTTCATCATCATGGACGATGTGGAGCTGAGAAAGGTCACCGGGATGACGGCGATCGGCGTGGCCGGGTCGCGGGCCGCGGAAGTGATCGGCGAGGCGGGCCTGAAGACGCCGGAAGGCGAGCTGCGCTTTGTGGACTGCGACCTGGAAGGGCAAAACGCGATGGTCTCGCAGGAGTATTCGCCGCTGACGCCGCGATTTGCCATCTGGCTGCCGGAAGAGATGGCCCCGCGGCTGTGGGAGAGGTTGCGCGAGTCAGGCGCCACGCAGGCGGGACTCGCGGCGATGGAGATGCTGCGCGTAGTGGAAGGCGTTCCGCAATACGGCGTGGATTTTGGCCAGAAGTATCTGCCGCAGGAGGTCGACGCGGAGAGGCCATTGCACTTCCAGAAGGGGTGCTACCTGGGGCAGGAGATTGTGGAGCGCATTCGCTCCCGGGCGCAGGTGCACCGGCAGATGAGGGCGCTCGAGTTGGCCGGCGCAAGGCCGGAGCCCTCGGCGGCGATCACCGCCGAGGGCCAGGCGGTGGGCGAGATCACCAGCGTGGCCGAAGTTGCGCTGCCGGGCCTGCGGAGAATGCTGGCGCTCGGCATGGTGCGGAATGAGCCGGTGGCGCGCGGCCTTCCGCTGGAGTACGCCGGGGGCGGCGTGCAGGTTTTGGACGGGGAAGCGGTCAAGGGTATTTGGACCGCCTTGAAGGAATACGCAAGTGAGCATGCGGCAGCAAGATAAGAGCCGCCACGGAGCAGATGATGGAAGATAAGACAGGATTCACAGTGACGGATCGGCGCAAGTTCACCCAGGAAGGTGAGTTGCGGGAAGAGGCAAGCAGCAACGCGGCCAGCGAGGCGCAGCAGCCCGCAACGCAGAAGCCTGCCGCGGAAAAGGTAGTGAGCATGCCGCGACGAGAGCCGCCTGCCGCGCCGGAACCGGTGGCAAGCGAGCCGGAGGCCCAAGACACGGAGGAAGGTCAGCCGATTACGGCCGAAGAGTCCGCCGAGCAGCATGCCGCGTATCGCGCATCGTCAGAGACGCTGGACCGGATGCTGAAGCAGGCGAATCCCGGAATGGAAGAAACCGGACCGGTGACCTTCGAGCACGTGATTCAGTCCATCTATCTTTCCGCGATGATTGCCATGGGAGCCGGCACGGAACCGGGGCAAAAGCCTCGGGTCGATATTCTGGGCGCGCGGCAGAGCGTTGACATGCTGGGCGTGCTGCAGGACAAAACCAAGGGGAACCTGAGCGAGCGCGAGCAGCGCATGCTGCAGAACGCGCTCTTTGAGCTGCGAATGATGTTCCTGGAAATCACCAACGCCATTGCCCAGGCCGCGCACCAGCCGCCCAAGGGTAAGGGATAAGCACCACTTAAAGAATGCAGGCAGAGATCGTCATCCTCGGGAGCGGCACTTCTATGGGCGTGCCGACGCTCGGCTGCACCTGCGCCGTCTGTACCTCGCCGGATGCGCGAAACCGGCGCCTGCGGCCTTCCATTGCCATTGAATGGAACAAGCGCAGCGTGGTGGTGGATACCGGGCCGGATTTCCGCGAGCAGGCGCTGCGCGCCGGGATTCAGCGGGTGGATGCGGTCTTTTACACGCACGCGCACGCGGACCATATTCTGGGCCTGGATGATCTGCGGCCATTGAGTTTCCGGCACCGGCCCGGGTACCTGCCGCTTTATGCCGATGCGGAGACGGGAGAGATCCTGGAGCGGGTGTTTGCCTATACCTTCTCGCCGGAATCGCAATATCCGACACGGGCGCGGGTCAAGCTGCACACGCTTTCCGGACATGATTCGGTGGAACTGGACGGAGTGCGGTTCCAGCGGGTTCCGCTGCAGCACGGTCCTACCGAGGTTTCAGGGTTCCGGTTTGGCCCGGCTGCGTATTTGACGGACATGAAGACGATTCCGGAGTCGAGCCTGCCGTTGCTCGAGAATCTGGATGTGATGATTCTGGATGGGCTCCGGCCGCAGGAGCATCCAAGCCACTCGAACCTGGAGGAAGCGCTGCAATGGGTGGAACTGGTGAAGCCGCGCAGGGCGTGGCTGACGCACATGTCGCACGAGGTGGACCACGCGGCGACCGAAGCGACCTTTCCGCCGCACGTGCGGCTGTCCTATGACGGATTGAGAATTCCAATTGAAATTTGAGATGAGAGTTTTCCGTTCGCTGGCTGAGATTCCCGCCTCCATGGGCCGCACCGTGGTGGCGATTGGCAATTTTGACGGAGTGCATCTGGGGCATGCCGCGATTCTGGCCGACGCCCGGCAGCGCGCGAAAGCGCGGCGGGCGCCATGCCTGGCGGTGACATTTGATCCGCATCCGGTGCGGGTGCTGCGGCCGGAACTGGCTCCCAGGCTGATTACGCCGATGCCGCACCGGCTGGAACTGCTGGCGCGGACGGGAATTGATGCAACCCTGATTCTGCCGTTTACCCGTGAGTTTTCGCAGACGCCGGCGCGCGCTTTTGCCGAACAGGTGCTGGCGCGCGGGCTGCGCGCCATTGAGGTGCACGAGGGCGAAAGCTTTCGCTTTGGACACAATGCGGAGGCTGGCACAGAAGACCTGGCGCGCTTTGGGCGTGAGCTGGGCTTTGCTGTCTTCGGGCATCGCGTGCTCGCCGTGCGCGGGCTGGTGGCTTCCAGCAGCGAAGTGCGGCGGCAGATTCTGGCAGGCAAAATGAACGTGGCGCGCGCGCTGCTGGGACGGCCGTTTTCCATCGAGTCCATGCAGGAGCGGGGACGCGGCGTGGGGAGCAAGCTGCTGGTGCCCACCATCAATCTTGCCGCCTACGATGAGTTGACTCCCGCCAGCGGGGTATACGTGACGCGCGTGCGCGTTGGCGAGCGGTGGTTCAGTGCCGTGACCAACTGCGGCGTGCGGCCCACCTTTGGCGTGGAGAGCTACGCGATTGAGTCGCATCTGCTGAACTTTGAGCCCCTGGAGATGGTCGCCGGGGCGCCGGTCGAGGTCTGCTTTTTGAAGAGGCTGCGCGAGGAGCGGAAGTTTGCGTCTCCCGAGGCGTTGAAAGAGCAGATCCTGCGCGACCTGGCGAGGGCCAATCGGTATCACGCGCTGGCCATGCGGCGGGCGGTGCGGCAAAGCTCCTGACGCAAGTAACACAACCTGCAGCCAGGACGGGATTTCCGCCGGCAGGCGGCGAGTTTGCGCGACCGGGATGAATCGATTTGCCAGATGCTGGGCAATGGGCGTATCGTGCGGTCAATCGATTTATCAGGAGACCCGGGATGCGTTCTTTGCTGCGCTGGATGAGTTGTTTTTTGGTGTTGGGTTGCATGGCGTTACCGGTGGGCGCGCAGACCGATAGCGGCGGACTGGCGATTCCAGCGCCGACAGCCGAGCACCAGAACTTCAAGGTAGCCGTGTATATCCCGGTGAACATCGTCGAGCGGATGTACAGCGACCACGCGTGGCTGGTGAGCTCATGGAAAGAGATCACCAGCCATGTGAAGGTGGACAAGGTTTACATCGAAACCTACCGCAGCCGGAATATCGCGAGCGGCGCGGCAATCGACGCCGTGAAGCAGTTCTTCAAGAATCAGGGCGTCGAAGTGGCCGGAGGGATTGCGTTTTCTGACAAGGACAACGGCCAGTTCAAATCTTTCTGCTATACGAATCCGGCCGATCGCGCCTATGTGAAGCATGTGTCCGAGCTGACGGCGCGGCACTTCAACAGCATCATCCTGGACGATTTTTTCTTCAACAACACCAAGACGCTTTCCGATATCAAGGCCAAGGGCAACGAGAGCTGGTCGCAGTTCCGGCTGAAGCTGATGGACGAGGTTTCGCGGGACCTGGTGATGGGTCCGGCGAAGGCTGTGAATCCCAACGTGCATATCGTCATCAAGTTTCCGAACTGGTATCCGGATTTTCATGCGAATGGCTACGATCTGAAGAACGAGCCGCATATCTTCAGCGGGATTTACACCGGCACCGAGACACGCGATCCTGTGATCACGGACCAGAACCTGCAGCAGTACGAGAGCTACGAGATCATCCGCTATTTCGACAACGTGGCGCCGGGCGAAAACGGCGGCGGATGGGTGGATACCTTCAGCATCCGCTACGTGGACCGTTACGCCGAGGAACTGTGGGACACGATGCTGGCGAAGGCTCCGCAGATCATGCTGTTTGAGTACACGGCGCTGCTGAGGCCGGCGATGCCGGGGGATCGCGGGGAGTGGGCGAATCTGCCGACCAGCTTTAACTACAACAAGCTCTATGGCAAGCAGATGTTCAGCATGGGCAAATTTGGAATGCAGGTGCATTATCCGACGTTTGCGGCGGTGGCCGGCGACGCGCTGGCGGAGATCGATCCGCTGGTAGGCAAGCTGGGCACGCCGGTAGGGATTGATCTTTATCGTCCGTATTACTCGACGGGCGAGAAGTATCTGGAGGAGTACCTGGGGATGATCGGGATTCCGATCAACATGGTGCCTGAGTTTCCGAAGGACGCGAAGATGGTGATCCTGACCAAGGCTGCGGCGGCGGACCCGAACATTGTGCAGGAGATCAAGGACAATCTGGTCGCGGGCGGCGACGTGGTCGTGACATCCGGACTGGTGAAGGCGCTGGAGCCGCGCGGTTTTGGCAGCATCTGCGAACTGCATGT
Organism: uncultured Acidobacterium sp.; assembly: GCA_964636535.1. Classification (GTDB taxonomy): domain Bacteria; phylum Acidobacteriota; class Terriglobia; order Terriglobales; family Acidobacteriaceae; genus Acidobacterium. The sequence goes on from CAZWSD010000007.1 coordinate 15,416, forward strand.
GGCGGACCGGCAGTTGCGGATCAACAAGTACTGGTCGGCATTTGGCGCGGGGGATGGAGCCGCGATCGGCTCAACGCCTGGCAAGGACGAGGTGATGGTTCCGGCGGTGGTTTATGAGACCAACGACGCTTGGCCGGTGGTGCGGGGCACAGCGAACGGATATGGTGCGCCACTGCTGCTGATGGATCACTACGCGCACGGGAACCTGTTCGTGCTGACGGTTCCGGACAACTTTAACGATTTGTATGATCTGCCGCAGCCGGTGCTGACCTCGATCAAGAGCTACATCATGCGGAATTTTGCGGTTACGATGGATGCTCCCAGCCAGGTGAGCCTTTTTGCGTATAACAACGGCACGTTTGTGGTGGAATCGTACCGAAACAAGCCGGCGACGGTAACGGTCTCGGTGCTGGGCAAAGGCAAAAAACTGGAAAACCTGATCACCGGCGAGACGCTGGCCGGCCAGCCCATGCTGCATCGCCGGCTGGCGGAGATGCCGGGAACGCAGGCGCGGACAAGCTTCACGGTGACGGTGCTGCCGCACAGTTACGTGGGATTCAAGGCGGAGTAGGCCCGGCGATTTCGATGTAGGCAAAGCAAACGTGGACGGCGGGGCCGGTTGCGGTTAGAAATTCCGCCCCCGATGGGAGTACGCTGGGGGCGCAAGTGAGGCGCCCCATGAAGCGGTTGCGAACGCGTTTCGTTGTCGCGGGCCTGGTGGTTGCTTGTGGAGTTGTGGAGGCTGCGGCGGCGCCGGGCCGACACGATCGATTGCAGCAGGATGCGGCCAGCAAGGTTGTGGGACCGGCGGCCAAACCCGCGCATTCTGAAAAAGTAACTTATCCAGATACACAATGGACCAAGGCAAGCGGCACGCCGGCCGCGCCGATGGCAAAGATCGAGGCGCACGCCGACCTGGTGCTGGTGGATGTGGTGGTGACACATCGCGGGCGGCATGTGAAGGGCCTGACGAAGAGCTGCTTCCGCGTATTCGACAACGGCAAGCCACAGCGAATTACGGTGTTCGAGGAACATGGCGCGGAATCGCCGCAAGCAGCGCATGAGGCATCCGGCCTCCCAAAGCTGCCGCCGGGAGTCTACAGCAATAGCCCCGTATTGCCTGAAAGCGGCGCGGCGACAGTGCTCCTGCTGGACGCCCTCAATACGCCGGTGATCGACCAGTTGTACGTGCGCAGGCAAATGGTGAAACTGTTGGCCAGTCTGCCGCGGGGCGCGCCGCTGGCGATTTTTGCGCTGGGTACGCAGCTGCGAATGGTGCAGGGATTCAATGCCAGTACGGGTGCGCTGGCGGATGCGATGCGCGCCAGCCGGCTGGTACGCGCCTCGCCCGTGCTGCGGCCGGAGTACGCCGCGGAGTTGGAACGCGAAGGCCAGGAAGTGATGGAACTGGGCGCGACGCAGACGGGATTGCAGGCTCTGCGGCAGTTCGAGGCGGACCAGACCTCCATGCGAACAGACCTGCGGGTGAAGATGACCCTGCAGGCGATGGATGAGCTGGCGGCCTACTTGAAGCTGGTTCCGGGGAGGAAGAATCTGATCTGGGTGTCAGGATCATTTCCGGTCGCGATTTATCGGAACGAAACGTTGCCGGCGCCGCTCGAGCCGGAAAGAGAATATTCCCAAGAGCTGGCGTGGACGGCGGCGCTCATGTCCGCGGCGCGGGTGGCAGTCTACCCGGTGGAAGCGGAAGGGCTGACGGAGCTGCCCAGCACCAGCGCGATGGAGAGTTCCTCGGACTCCGCCAACGTGATGAACAACAATGCGATGCAGGCGCTGGCGCGGGGCGGCAAGGCAAAAAATGGCATGAACCTGACCTCCTCCACGACGGGTACGGTGATGCCGGGAACATTTGCTGAACCATCCATGGCGATGGCGGACTGGAAATTTCTGCAGATGACGCAACGGGAGCGGGAAAGCATGCAGGCGCTGGCCCGCGATACCGGCGGGCAGGTGTTTGCCGACACAAACGACATTGGCTCCGCGGTGGCGGAGGCGATGAAGGCGGGCGCGGATTACTACACGATTGGATATGTGCCGCATTTCAGGAAAAATGACGAGAGTTTTCACCGCCTGAAGGTGAAAGTGACGAATGGGGACCACGCGGATTATCGAAACGGATATTACGCGGACACGGCGGCCGTGGATCCTCATCCGGAGCATGCCGTCATGGCGGCGGCGATTCTGGATAACGGGCCACCCGTCTCAGCTTTGCGCTTTCAAGTCAGGGTGCGGAGGTTGACAGAGCCAGAAAGCCGGGCTGCAAGGCTTGGCGGCGACAGCGCGTGGGAGATCGACTACGCGGTGCCGGTGGGGCAGGTCGATTTTGAGACGCGCGCCGGGGGCTTGCGAAGGGCGCGGCTGGAGTTCGTGGCCGTGGCCTACGGCGCGAACGGCAAGAATCTGAAGTTTGCCGATGAGCGGGCCGAGGTCCGTCTTCCGGCGGCGGATTACCAGCGATTGGAAAACGCCGCGATGCCGATTCGTCAGACGATTGCGGTTCCGCCGTCCGCGTTGCAGATGCGCGTGGTGGTGCATGATCTGCAGGATGGAAAGATTGGGGCGACTCAGGTTCCACTCATCCACGGGAGCAGGAACAGGGGAGGCAGAAGGCGGTGAACCTGCGGCACCACGGCGGAAAAACGTCTCTGCGAGCACGAAGGGCCGGTCGCGAGGGTGCGGCATTTGCAGGAGCGAGGCCTGCCGGCTCCTTTGGCAGGCCTCCTCGCTCTGAATCTAATTGAAGCTCCTGAGGGCCTGCGCGACGATGTAAACGAGTATGCCAAGCCCCATGACGATAGTGGCTCCGGAGAACGTGTAGACAAAAGGAGTAAGCTTCTTGGCGCGATTGATGATCAGTTCCTGCTCATGCTGCTGATGTTCGGCGTTTGCATCGAGATAAATCTGATCATCTTCGTTTTGAAGCAGCGTTCCCCGATAAATCAGAAGGGCGGCAAGAACTGTGGCTACAGCGGCCCATACGATCCAAATGATCGGACTAATGCCCATACGACACCTCCGGGTGGTTCTACAGAGGCGGCTCCAGATACCGGAGGCCGAGTTCTGCCTCGGGGCAGGAGGGGCCGTCGAGTGCATATTAGCGCCGGTTGGGTAGTCTTGCACAGTGATTTTCCGTACGGCTCTGGCACCACGACATGGTCAGGTCGACGGCATGGGAACCGAAACGGCGCAATCTCGCCCTGGGGAGGTTTTGCAGTGGCTTTGCGGCGCGCGGGAATCGCGCCAGCCAGGTCAGGCATCTAACAATAGGGTGCTTTTCGCTGGAAATGGTGGCATGCGCCCGAACTGTAAAGGTAAACTGTAAAGAGTTAGTTCTAAGGAGATTTGCCGATGGCAACCGCAACGACCACCCCGGAAACCGCACAACCGACCACCCCGCTGACTCTGACCGGAACCGCAGTCACGAAGGTCCGTGAGATCATGGCGACCCAGGATCCGTTGCCTGCCGGGCTGCGGATCGGCGTAGTGGGCGGCGGCTGCTCGGGCTTTCAGTACTCGATGTCGTTTGAGAATCAGGCCGGCATGATGGACAAGGTTCTTAGCTTCGACGGGCTGAAGGTGTTTGTTGACGCGACCTCGATGATGTATCTGCAGGGCTGCGTGGTGGACTACGTCGAGACGCTGGAGGCGGCTGGATTCAAATTTGAGAATCCCAGCGTAAAGAGCACCTGCGGATGCGGATCCTCGTTCAGCGTTTAACGCGACTAGAGCAAACCTGGCACGAGAAAAGGCCCGCCGCGGCGGGCCTTTTGCTATTGGGAAGCGAAGGGGTCGGAGTTGGAATTGCTGGAATTGTTGTTCCCGGAGCCGGAGCTTGAACCCGTGCTGCCGGGGGACTTATTGGCGTTGCCTGCGCCGTTGAGACCGCCTGAGCCGTTGAGACCGCCTGAGCCGTTGAGACCGCCTGAGCCGTTGAGAGTGGTAGCGCCATTGAGGTCGCTCTGGTTGCCGCCGAGGAGCGAGACTTTGGCCCGCATCTCGTCCACGATCGGGTCGTAGTTGAACTCCCAGCGGTCGTAGTTGTCCTGATCCCGATAGTCGACGATGGAGTGTCCTTTGATCGGAGGAACCACTCCGACGAATGGCAGGTTGGTGTGGAAGCCGGAGTCTGACGACGAGGGCGAGCCCAGCGCGGAGGCACTGCTGCTGGTGGAAGTACCTGGACCTGCACCCGGGGTCGAGGGGGACGTTGAGGCCCCCAGCGGAGAGTTAAGGCCGGAAGACATGGACGAGCCAAAGCCCATGCCGCCGCCGGCAGCGCTGCCGGCGACGGTCGGCGCTGAAGCTCCGGAGCTGGAGCTGCCGGAGATGGCATACATGCCTCCGGAGGCCTGAACCGCGCCCAGGTCCGAAAGCGGCTTGCCGAAAAGTCCGAGCGGATGAACGTGGGCGTGACCGTAGAGGACGAGCTTCCAGTCATCTTTGCCGGTAAGAGGATCGATATACTGCTGCCGCAGAAAACGCTCGTTGTCGGTGTCGAGCAACTGTTTGATGGAGGTGGGGTATTGGTGGAACTTGCGGTAATAGAGCTGGATGGCGCGCTCGTATTGACGGCCCCGTTGAATAGTTTCGAGATCCTTTTGGCGCTGCATGGATTTTGCCCATTCCGGCGCGGCGATGGCGAGGGCGAGCAGCAGCAGGAAGGTGAAGAAGATGACCATGAGCAGGACGATGCCGGATTCGGGATCGCCTTGTGGGCGGCTGCGCGCGAGTTGTGGGGTCTGCTGCACGGTAAATCCTGTTTGAGGGCTCCGCCACCGGATCGCGCAAGGGCGGCGAAGGCTGTGCCCGGTTAGCTGCGCGCCAGCGGCAGGCTCTGGGTGTGGTTGTACATAAGATCGGTGACCTCAATGGAAAACGGAAGAATCTTTACGATCTTGTAGCGGTGGGCGACGACATCGCCGGGCGAGGCGATGTAGATGTTGTCGCCCTGAAGGAGAAATGCCTTGCGGACGTTGCCCCGAGCCTCGTAGCCGAAGAACTGGAGGTTGATGGGCGGTGGGGGGGGCGGTCCGGTGGGACCGGCGGCGATATGCTCGACGGGGCGTACTGGACCCTTCACGGCCTCGATTTTGGCTGGAGGCGCGGAGTTCATGGAGAAAATGTTGCGGCCCGAACCTGTGTACCGGATGGATTCGGCCTGCGCCATCAGCTCCGGATGGAGCGTGGGATCCAGGTTGGACAAGCTGACCGGAATACGTTTCGCGCTGCCGGAGCCGGAAGGCGAGGGTACGGCCGAAGCCGCGCCCGGAGCGGGCGGCGGTACCGTGGATGAGCCGGAAAAGATCCGGTTGACGTCCCATATGACCAGAGCGATGATGACGACGCCGAGCAGGGCGACAGCGATAACCTTGCCCTTGCTTTCTGTACCGAGCTTCATGGCCATCAGCGCACCTCCGCGGGGACGAATGGAGACTGCGGATAGGTAAGATGCGCGCTGGCGTTGTCGGCATCGCCGTTGTCACCGGAATTGGGTGATGACGGCGCGGCGGACGAGGCGGGAAGATCGGTGGCGCTGGAGCGCAGGTAGGTGTCCACGCGGATGCGGAGATTGACCATGCCCCCCTGCTGCCCATTGAATGCGAGCCCGGTGATGATGAAGAAGACGTGGTGCTTGTCGCGCTCCAGATCGTTGATGAAGTGCATGAGGGGCGCGTACTGGCCGCTGAGGCTGGCGTCAATCTGGACGCGCGTGATGCCCTTGATGGCGGGCGCGGGCGTGTACTGCGCATTGGCGAGACGGACGTTGTCCTGAGCAGCGAGGTCGCCGAGTTCGGCTGCGATGGTGGAGTAGTTGGGTGAGATACGCGCGTCAACGAACTGAGCTGCCTGCTTGCTCGCGTTGGCGACCTTGGCGGGCAGGTCGCGAATCTGGCTCATCTTAGCCCGCAGCCGGCCGTACTGAACCTCTTGCGCCGCGAAGGCGGGGCTTTCGTCGGAGTTGATGGCGCGCATGGCCAGCACGACCTTGGTTCCAAGAAAGATGTCGAGCAGCAGGATGGCCGCCAGACCTGCGATGTGGAAATTGAGCGCGGTGAAAAGGTCGCGAGGCTTATTCATGACGAGACCTCTTGGCAGCGCCGGCGAGTGCCGGAGCGCGGTCTGATTTGCCGGTTGCATGCCGCGCCGGTGAGGATGAGTGCGAGGATGGGCCGGCTACTGCGTCCGCCGGAGGGACGGGATGCGGCAGCGGCCGGTAGTCGGCCAGGATGTCAAAGTTTACGTAAGAGGGCATGCTGGCGTTGACGGCGTTGGAGTTGTTGTTGTCGCTGGCCTGCGTTGCGAGGGATTCAGACGCCAGGCGCGGTGAGGCGAAATAGCGGGAGTTCTCAAGATTGCGAATCAGATCGACCCCGCGGTCGCGCGGCCCGAGCACGCGCAGGCGAATGATCACTTGTCCGTTGGGCCGAACGATAGGCTCAAGGCTGACCACCTGCACGCCGCTGGGCAGTACGGTTTCAAGGTCTTCCATCGTGGCGGTCCAGGAAAAGGCCTTGCGGCGAAAGAGCGAATTGAGAAAGTCGGACTCCTTCAGCGTGGCCGCGTCTTTTGGCTCAGCCATGAGGGCGCGGTAGTTTTGCTGCTGTTCTTCAAGGGCGCGAATCTGGCGGTGGAGCGACTCGACGTGCGCGGTGGCGGCGGCGGCGCTGCTTTGCTCCATGTGGAGCTGATAGCCGAGAAACGCGCCGGCGAGAGCCAGAATCAGCATCCAGAGGCGGAGGCGGTTGTAGAGCGGCCGCAGCTCAACATAGGGCCGGGAAGCGAGATTGAGGGTAATACGCATCAGCTTGCGAGCGCTCCTGCGATGCCGGCGGAAATGCCGGGCGGAATTGAAGTCCCGGCGGGCGGCGTAACCAGATCGCGCACTCGCGGGGCGAGGGGGTCGTTGTTGCCGATGAGGGCGCTGACGCCCTCGGCGCCGCCGGGGCCGTTGTAGTAGATGGTCGAGGGCAGGGACTGAAGGGTGTCCTCAAAGTAGGCGAGCGCGACGGATATCGACTGGAGCAGTTCCTCGCGCAGGAGCGCTGGGTTCTGGGGAAGGTCCAGCGTGCGATGGAGCAGCAGGTCGTCGCGGCGGATGATGGCGGTGGTGACCGAGCTATGGCTGCGATTGATGATGAGCGCGGGGCCGTTGACGCGGAGCGCGGCGAGCGAGGCGATGGTGCTGGTGAGTACGGCGCCGGGTTCAAATCCCGCGCCGCGGACGGCCGACTCGTATTCGGCAAGGATAGCCCGCGGCATGGCAACCACGAGAGCGCGGACCTGTTGCTCGGACTCCGGCAAAAGCTGGTAGCTGACGGCCGCCTCTTCGACGTCGAAGGGGAGCAGCTTGCGCAGGCGGAAGCGGAGGATGGGCAAGGCTTCGCGCTGGCGTTGTGGAAGCGAGTCGAAGTCGAGCAGAAAGACTCGGGCGGCGGCATCCGGAACGATGACGGTTACATTCTTGCGGCGCGCTCCGGTGTTCTCAAGGACCTTGCGAATGGCGTCGGAGACGGCGGCCGGATCCGACAGGTTGGCGCCTTTGAGGCCTGGCACGACGGCGTCATCCGGCAAGGGCTCGTAAGCGAAGCTCAGCGAGTCGTCGTCGGATTTGTGCTGTCCTTTGCGGGTTTCGCGCCGGGCCGCGACCACGCCGCCGGGAAAGATCTCGCAGGCGAGCGGCGGGCGCAGGTGTGAATTGGCCGGAAGAATGGAGAATTTGATCGGCACTAGCGGGCTGCCTCAATAAACGTAACTTTGTTGATTTCTTTCAGGGTGGTCAACCCGCGACGGACGCGATCGACGGCGCTTTCGCGCAGGAAGTGCATGCCTTCCTGCTGGGCGAGTCGGCGAACCTCAGAGGTTGGCTTCTTGTCGAGGATGGCTTCGCGAATGGAATCAGTGAGGTCGAGCAGTTCATGGATCGCAGTGCGTCCACGGTAACCGGTGCCGCCGCACTCGATACAGCCGGTGCCCTCGCGGAACGGAAAATCGCGCCACTCGGCAGGATCAAAGCCGCTTAACAGTAGGGTTTCATCGTCGTAATGCAGCTCGCGAACACAGTGCTCGCAAATGGTGCGGACCAGCCGCTGGGCCAGAATGCAGTTGAGAGCGGAGACGAAGTTGTAGGCTTCCACCCCCATGTTCAGGAATCGGCCAAGGACGTCCACGACGTTGTTGGCGTGGACGGTGGTGAAGACAAGGTGGCCGGTAAGGGCGGAGTTGATGGCGATCTGCGCGGTTTCCTGGTCGCGGATTTCGCCGACGAGGATCTTGTCAGGGTCGTGGCGCAGGATGGAACGCAGCCCGCGCGCGAAAGTGAGGCCCTTTTTCTCGTTGACTGGAATCTGCGTGATGCCTCGAATCTGGTATTCGACCGGATCTTCAATGGTGATGATCTTGTCTTCGTCGCTTTTGATCTCGTTGAGGGCGGCGTATAGCGTGGTGGTTTTGCCCGAGCCGGTGGGGCCGGTGACCAGCACCATGCCGTAGGGCTCGCGAATGTAGCGGCGGAAGCGGCGGAGGTCATCCTCGTGGAACCCGACAACATCCAGCGTGAGCTGTTGGAACTTTTCGCTCATCGACTCCTTGTCGAGGACGCGGAGAACGGCGTTTTCACCATGCACGGTGGGCATGATCGAGACGCGGAAATCGATGAGGCGGGTCTTGTAGCGGACGCGGAAGCGGCCATCCTGGGGGACGCGCCGCTCGGCGATGTCGAGCTCGCTCATGACCTTGATGCGGGAGAGGATCGTCTGGTGGTGCTCCCGCGCGATCGGCGCCATCGCCGCCTGCAGGACGCCGTCGATGCGGTACTTGATGAGTACGGAGTCTTCGTAGGTCTCGATGTGAATGTCGGAGGCGCGCCGTTCCAGAGCCGTGAAGATGGTGGTGTCGACGAGGCGAATGATTGGGCTGATGTCCTCTTCCGAGGTCAGCTTCTCAATAGAAATGTTCTCGTCAGGATTGTCTTCCGCCGAGACGAAATCGAAGGTGAGCCCCTCGGATGCTTCGTCGAGGACGCGCTGGGACTGCTCGGTTTTTTTGAGCAGGTCTGTGATCTGCGACAGGGTGGCGACGCGGGTAACGATGCGCTGGCCGAGGAGGCTCGAGATCTCATCGAGCACCATCAGGCGGCTGGGATCGCTGACCGCGATGACCAGGCGGTCTTCGAGCTGCTCCAGGGGCACGAAGTTATAGCGAAACATCAGCTCAACGGGTACGCTGCGGACGACTTCGTGCTGAATGCGGTAGTTCTTGAGGTCGATGAATTCGCAGCGATAGCGGCGGGCCAGATTCTGGGCTACGCCAAGCTCATCAACTTCGGGCGGTGCGGTGACGACGGGTGAAATGGCCATGGTGAAAGAAATCCTTATTTTGTCAGCCGAGAGCGCCGTGGCTGCCCATTGAGAAGATGGGCAGATAAAGAGCGATGAGAATGAACGCGACAACGACACCCATCACGATGAGAATGGCCGGCTCGATGAGGGAGAGCGCGGCGGTGAGCGCGGTCTGTACGTCCTCCTCAAAGAACTCGGCGACGGAGTTGAGCATTTGCGGGAGCGCGCCGGTGGACTCGCCGACCTCGATCATTTCAGTGGAGAGATCGGGAAAGATGCGGGTGTTCCTGAGGCTGTTGGCGAGGCCTTTGCCTTCGCGGACGCTGCCGACCGATTGGAAAACCGCCCTGCCGATGCGGCGGCTGGAGATGGAACGGGCGGCGGTTTCAAGAGCGGGGACCAGTGGCAGTCCGCCCAGAAGCAGAGTGGAGAGCGTGCGCGAAAAGAGCGCGACCTGGTACTTGAGCCAGATTTTGCCGAAGACGGGCATGCGAACCCGGATGCCATCCAGTGCGTCGGAACCGGACTCGGTGCGGCTCCAGCGCCGGAGGGCGAACACTATGAGGGCGACGGCGCCAAGGACGAAGAGGATGTAGTGCTGGGCGCCTCGGCCGAAGTCGAGCATGGCGAGCGTGATGGAGGGCAGGCGCGAGCCCAGCTGGCTGTAGAGCAGGGCAAAACGCGGCACAACGAAGGATACGAGGAAGATGAACAGGCCGGTTACCAGTACGATGAGCAGGCTTGGGTAGATGAGAGAGGCCTGCAGCTTTTTGCGGAATGTGAGGGAGATGCGCTGGAAGGCCAGGTAGCGGTTGAGGACTTCGTCGAGGCTGCCGCTGCGCTCGCCGGCCAGCAGGGTGGTGGTGTAGATGGGCGGGAAGGCTCCCTGCGCGTCGAATGCGTTCGAGAGTGATTCGCCCGTTTTGACCCGCTCGGCGACGTTTCTGATCTGCGCCGCGAAGTGCGGATTTTTCTGGCTTTGGGCAAGCATCTGAAGAGAGTTCAGGATGGGTAGCCCGGCCTTGATGAGGGTAAGAAACTGTTGGTTGAAGATGAGAAAGGGTTCGAGCTTGATCTTGCGGGTTGCGCCGGAAATGCCGCGGGCGCGCACCGAGTGGACATAGTAGCCTGCCTGCGTGAAGCGATGACGCAGTTCGTCAGCGGATGCGGCGGAGTGGATCTGCTCCTGCATGCGCCCGCGTTCGTCGGCCAGTTTGATTACGAATTCGGCCATAAGCTCGTGATTCTGCTGATTCTGCTGAATTCTAGGGTAGCAGTTTACGCACTGGATAGACGCGGCGGCGGGGCGGATCGCTCATTTGTGGGGATCCGCCGGTTCCACAAGTTTTGGACGGCCCCGGGCGCTACTGCAGCGGTGAGGAGCCGTCCACGATGGCAACCCCGGCCGGCGCGTGGAACTCAAACGCCGAGGCGGGCGCCGTCACGGTGTCGGTTTCCCCGGAGAACTGGAACTGGTTGGTGACGTCGTTGGCTTCTACGACCCGGATACTCCGGATGATGCCCTCGGCCGTGACGGTGAGGCTGAGGCTGGAGATTTGCCCCCCCATGCGGCGCGGAACGCCCTGGAGCGTGTATTCGCCATTCTGCTGGGAGACGATGTGGAGACCGGCGATCTCCCGTTCCAGGCTGGTGTGGCCCAGAAGAAAACGGAGCGGCGACTGGATGTCATCGATCTTTTTTGCCAGGATGCGCTGCGCCATCGTCTGGCCGGGGGTGTAAAAGTAGCCGTATTTGTGGTTCAGGATGTAGAGCTTGCCGTTGGGGTCGGTATAGGTCCAGC
>CAZWSD010000008.1:0-25870 GCA_964636535.1 uncultured Acidobacterium sp.
CCCGCCGCGAGAGCGGGTATCTGATCTACAGACTATCCGAGCGTTTTGCCTGATGATCGAGCGGACGCGCGTGGGGTGGCGCGCGGCGCGAGATTGATTCGCTTGGCCTTGGCATGCTCGAACACGCTCGCCGCCATGAAAGTGAGGCGGAATGCGGGTTGCAGAGGGATCGCGCGGCGCGCTGATGCGATGGTATGGGTGCACTCGAACAATGGCCGTCAAACCATTGTCTTATGCGGCTATCCAAAGTACATCAGCGTCACTTACCGTCATACTTACCGTCAGGTATGACTGGTTACTAACTGGCCGATGCCTTGGGGAATGATGAGCCCGAACTCGCCCAGCAAGCCGCGAATCTGGTTCGCCTGCGCCGTGCGTGCCTTCACGAAGCCCTGACGTACCCGGTGTAACGCCAGCACCGACTGCTGCTCAATGTTCTTGATCGGCACGAATCGCATGTTCGGCCGACCCACCGCTTCGCAGATCGCCTCGGCATCGGCCGCGTCGTTCTTGTTGGTCTTCACGTACGGCTTCACAAACTGGGGCGCCATCAATCGCACCGTGTGTCCCATCCCTTGCAGCTTGCGTGCCCAGTGGTGGGCGCTGCCGCATGCCTCCATACCAATCAGACACGTGGGCAAGTTGGCGAAGAACACCGCCATCCGGTCGCGCTTGATCGGCTTGCGCAGCACGGTTTTGCCATGTCGGTCGACGCCATGCAACTGGAATACGTTCTTTCTTTGCCAGGTCGATGCCTACGGTCGTAATCTTCATGGTGGACGCTCCTTCCCGCTCAGGGAGTTGATGACACTTCCACCTTGGCACATCGATGCCGATACGGGTGGCTGGGGGCGTCCATCCCATTGCTTATGGTTAGCCGGACCAAGCCCCGGGGTTGTGCTAGCGTCGGCGACATCTGGCATGGGATGTATAACCGGACCCACGTGTCCGTATATTCACTGAGTTGGGCATCATAACCAGGGGTGTATTCATTAAAGTACCCCAACCATCTTGCAAATACGCCCCACCTTAGGCACCATGCGTACTCACCTTCAACGGGAGCCGTCCATGGTCGCCAAGCTCATTCAAACCCAGTGGGTCGTTTTCTCAAAGAACTTCGTCAAGTTTCATCGCTTGCCGTTCGGCACCGAGCTTCGACTCTATGATTCTGACGGCCGCAAAAAGCGATCGGACTTCTTGGTGAAGCGACAGCGTGTCAGCCCAAAGACGATGAGCAGGGCCAGTGATAGCGACAACGTCAGGTCATTGCTGGACGGCGCGGCGAGCGTTTTATCCACAAATCTCAAAGCGCGCCGGCTGCGCATGGAGCTTTTCAGCCCCAATGGTGAGTCGGTTAACGGCAATAAGCTCATTCGCACTGTGCGCCAGATGGAGCCGCTGCCGGCATCAGACGACATTGAGCGTAGGGATGCCGAGGAGAGTTTGATCTCCGAAGTTCAGTCAACCGCAAAGGCCTCAATCGTAGAGTCTGAATATCTGGTTGATGACCCATCTACAACTGTGTGCACAGGCTACGTGCGCGCTCTTACTGAGAGGTATGGTCGTCGGGCTGTCCTCGCTGCGCTGGGGCAGTGATGCCCAACCAAGCGCTCCAGCCCCCTGATGGCCACCCAAACTCCTCCACTCGTGGCCACCTCAAATTCCACCACCCCGACCACGGTGTGAAGACGCGCTGATCACGCCGCTTTCTGGACGGGCCAAGCCCTGGCAGGACGTTACTTTTCAGCCCCTTGTCGTTGCGGGGACTCTGGAGTGAACGTCTTGAAGCCACACGTGCAAACAACCATCTGGACCCTGCTGGAATGAGCGGGGCCACGCAGCGCGAGATCCATCGCATCACCGGGATCGATCGCAAGACCCTTCGCGTGTATCACCAGCGCTTGGCCGCCAAGCGCGCAAATTCCCCCGGGGTGGCCACCGGCCCAGGCGAGCCAACTCCCCCACCCTGGCCACCGGTGCCGATGGCGGTGGCGAGCCGCACGCTGTCGGTCTGCGAGCGACTGGGCGCGGCGCGCATGAAAGCGCTGTTCGAGGAACTGGGCACGTTCATTCATCGACTGGCCGGCTTCGAGGCACCCAAGGGCCAGATACTCGACGCCAGCCCGGTGCAAGCAACGAATACAAACCTACCTTCAGAACACGCCAAGCATGCGCCGGTATTCAGCGTCCAAATAGCTATCCACGGCGGCTTCGTCGATATCGCCCACCCGAGTCCATGCTTTGAGTTCGCTCAGTGCAACCGTCCCGAATCTCACCCAGGCGATCATGTTGCTTCTCAAGAGAAACGTCACGATGTCGCCGCCGGAACGCAGTGCAGCATCCGTGGTGTCGACGAGACAAAGCGAACCGTGAGCAACTAACAGCATACGTCGAAGTTCAGGTTGACTCGCCGATGGAAGGCAATCTTCCCATGGTCGGTCATGATAAAAGCGCTGCTTGAACGTCCACATCAACCGCGTCATCAGCTCAGTGATGAGCACAGGTATGGCCATGGCCATGCCGTGGCGCAGATCGTAGCCTCCCTCGAACACGCGAACGGCCACCGTGGCGAAAGTTTGCCTGTGCTGGCCGAACTTTCCGACATCGATGAACTGCAGAAGCGAGTAGAAGGGGACAGGTATGCCAGATCCACGCCCCACAGCGCCGGACGAACCCGCCATGTCGGAAAACAGATGACCAATCCAGTTGCAGAAGCCAGCAAGAATTTTTCCGGCAAACCCACTACCGCTGAGCTCGAAGGTCGCCGTATCGATACTGACAAGCTTGCCGTCTGCGATAAAGTGAGACGTGTTGGTGAACTGATCGAGGATCGAGAAGAACATGCCCACGAGATCGGGGGAGTGCGCCAAATTCTTGGCGTGGTGATTGCTCGGAGACATTTTGAATAGCTTGTCAACGTGCCCGCTATGAGCTTGGTCGTAATTGACCTTGAATCGCCCCTCCAGAAAGCCAATCGCGCTCCGCGTTGAATCACTCCCTTGGTTGGGACCTTTCCAGCCGCAGTAGGACGCGAACTTCTCTACTGCCCTGTTGGTCATGCCGTCAGTGAACTTGCCCAGCGCTCCTGTTCCTGGGGTTCCGACGAAGAACACGTCGATCATTCCACCGATCAAACCGCAGGTTCCCGCGATCATGTAATCGTAAGAATCACAATGCGCGGGCTGAAGCGAAAACTCCTCCTTGATACGCCTCTCCAGCGCAATGCGCTGGCTCGTGCTCATCAGATCACGATACGGATCGCCCTCCAGCGATAGACCTTGTCGAGTCGTATAGGACAAGATCTGCTGGCGATAATCTCGCCAGTCAGCGCCATTCTCGATGTCGATATAGTCAAGCGGCACTAGCAGCGAAGGTAGCGCCGGTGATACTCGATGCACTGCATCCTGAGCGGACTCGATAAGCGTGCCGGGGTCGCCGTCGTCAACGAATACGACTCCTTCTGCAGCGATCGCTGCTTCAGCCTGGGCAATCATTCTTGCCAGCATCGCTTCGATCGATGCCTGATGGGCGGCGATGGCGTCCAATGCCACGTTGGCTGAACCGAGTTGGTGTTCGACCCGCGTCAGCTGATGGCCTTGCACCAGCAGAGCCTGAGCCTGTTCGTGCTGGCCCTTGTTGTCGTTCATCGGAAAATTTCTGTGAACATGCCCTTGGTGCGGCCAGCCAGGTCAGCCGCATTCCCCTTCAGCACTTTGGTTGCATCAAAATAGCCGATTGAGGCGAACGCTCCGGCCAGGGCTTCAAGTTCGTCCGCCGTCTTGTCTTTCATAATGGCGAGCTTAACTACGTCGCTACTAGCATCGTCCTTACCCTCAGTGTGAATCTCTCGCTCTTCATAGAACGACATGATGAAACCGTAGAGCTCGGCTTTCGTTGGCTCTTTCGTTAGGAGTTTGAGTTTGCGTTCATCCAGTAATTGAGCACAGCGGAGACGGGCCGCGCCTTGCTGGGCCGCTTGCGTCCGCCCCGTCAAAATTGTCCCGGCGCTGGTGAGCTGCTGCATCAACTTCATGAGCGTCTTGATCTGTACGTCCTGCGCACGCGCAGACTGGATCACTCCGTTCAACTTCTCGGTAATGAAATTGATGTCCTGTATCAGCAACGAAATCGTGGACTGGGTTTGCTTGATGACTTCATTGAGCATCAGTTCACGACGCTTGGAGTGACTCAGCTCGTCCGCGCCCGTCAGTTTGCGTACGCCCGCGTACGCACCAACTCCGAGCAATACCGCCACACCGATGCCAGTGGCCATGCTCGACATGCCAAGCAAGCCACCCATGCCCAAGAATGACAAACCCGAAGTCATACCTGCGGCCGACAACCCAATCACCGAACCAGATAGATAAACTGCCGCCAGTGGAGTGCCAACAGCTGCCGCTTTGGCCGATAACGACTTCATCGCGGCGATCATCATGTCGTCTGTGTAATCCTCCTTCAGCATCGCGCGATCGTTCTTAATCGCCATGACGGTCAACTCGATTTCCTGATCTGTAACCTTGAGTAGATCTCGGTTTTCTTGCAGGAATGCGAACTGGCTAACGTCTGTCCCTCCTGTGCTGAAGTACGTATTGACGAGATCCTTGACCAAGGAGATATGAAGCGACTTCTCTTGACCTTCTGGGCATTCTGAAGAGAGCGTCTGCATCAGTTCGGCAGGGGTCATCAAGCCAGTGGCAGATACCATATAGCTACGCAAAGCCAGTCGCGACTCGATCGTAACAGCGATCCGCGTCATCAGCAGCAAAAGTTCAGCGAACTCCCGCTGGTCGACTTCGCCGTCATTGGCGTAGGCCATATTGATGATGATTTTTACGTAGGCAACCTTCAGCGCCTCGGTCATTTCATTGACGGGCACCAGCTGACGTTCTTCTTTGAATTCCGTGAATTCTGTCGCTGCCGAGTTAAGCAACGCTACGAGGCGGCCGAGTCTGCAGTTGGTGAGATCCTTCAGGATCAGTCTGCTTCCGTCCGCGCGCGTGATGACCACCGAAGTTTCAACCTTGTCGCTCTTGGCGGTGGGCGTTTTGACGAGCTCCACCGCCGAGATCGTGTTGTAGCTCACGCTCACGGGGTCTGTGAATATTTCTTTGTAGATGAACTTCTCGCCAGAAAACAGAAGGCCTTCCTTCGCGCTTCCAAAAAGCGTGTTATCAAACAGTGCAATGACGCTGGTCGGACTACCCGTATAACCGAAGCTCTTCATCGCATTGTTTAGCTTTTTGTCGTCGATATTCGGCGCGATGTGCACCGCATCGGGGCCAATACTCGCGACGTTTTCACGCAGGAACGTGTTGATGTTGCCCATGTTGCAAAGCCCCCTGTTGGCTCTAAGAATCAATTAAATCAACGCGCTGGCGACCGGCTCAATCCTCGGTCGCCAAGCGATGACATTTTTCAAGCAATTTTTGCGCCGATGCAACAACTACCCACAGACCAATGAATGCGAATACGTTCTTAACCATGTACTTCTCCACACGCGCAGAGACGAATCCATCAAGTGTGCCCCCGTTCACCCGCGAAATCGGGCAGCCAGGCCAGACAGCGTGAAGTTGCCGGCAATCTCGTCGTGTGGGATCAGCACGTAGCTCCACGGCTTGCCGCCATTCGCCAAGGCATACGCGGACGCATTCGCGCACCATTTCTCCGCGGCTTCTTTTTTTGCCAGAACAACGGAGTCTTCCATCTCCTTGCTCTTTTTTGGCTCCAGCATGTAGATCGCATCCTTCGTCTCGGCGACGAAGTCCGGCTGGTATTCGAGATGATCCGCACCCTGGCGATAGAAGATCTGGAACTGGCCTTTCGCGGGCTTGAACCACTTCAGCGCGTCGCGATCAAGGATGACCGCAAGTTTGCGCTCCGCTTCTGAATCGAATTTCTGCACCGAGTACAGGCAGCGCTCGAAACCTGTAAACAAATACTTCGCCATGTTGCTCTTGTCAGCAGGTGAGTCGCGATAGTCAGCAGGCGCTTCCTTGACGGCATGCGTATAGGCGCTCGGCTTCAGCTCGGTGTAACCCTTGCTGATCTGCACGTCGTAGCCGCCACCGTCGTCTTCCCAATAGTGCTTCTGCATCTGCGCGTGGACGAACTGCGCGATTTGCTTTTGATGAGTCCGCAGCACGCGCCGGGCCTGCTCCTCGGTCAGGTAGCTGCGCAGATGCAGTACCACTTGGCCCGCCAGCTCATAGAGAAGATCGGCATGTCCTTCGTAGGACACGTCGTCAAAGTCGACCAGGCCCGAAACCACGTAATCCTCAAGGCGCGCTTCATCGACCCCGCCGCTTCCGAGCACCAGCGCTTCGACCCCGCCCGTGCGCAGGTATTGCATCCACAGCTCGTCCGAGAGCGCCTGATAGCGCATTCCATCCAGCTGCAAGGTGAAAGGCTTGAAGCCGGAGCGCACCTCGCCCTTCGGCACCACCAGGATGCGTGGAATATCGATCGTCTGCCGCGTCACCAGCTCGACCGTCTTCGCCACGATGGCCGCAACGTCGGGCTTCTTCGCCAGCCCTCCCAGTTCCATCTGGCCGGGTGGCTGCTGTTCCTGTACCGCCTTCACAATGGCGGCCTGCACTTCCGGCAGCTTCAGGTGCTTCAGCGTGGGAACAGCCGCGGGTCGATTTTCAAAAGATCGGATCACGTTCCATGCGATCTGCGCGATCTGCTGCTCTTCCGGCTTCTGGAAAGCAGGTTGCGGTTGCACACCGATGCTTGAGACTGTGTCCGTGGTCTGCTGCGCTGGCGACAAACCGAGGCGTCCGACCAGTTGCGATTGCGAGACGACGGTTTCTTTTTTTGACTCCAGCTCGGTGCCGTCGAGCACGATCGACGCCATTCGGATCGGGTTGCCCGGCTTCCGGGCTTCCTGGATGATCTCGTCGAACTTGTCGTGCGCGACGATGTTGAGGCGGTCCACGGCGGCAACACCGGTCCGTTTGCCGTAAGGCAGGCGCAGTCCGCGCCCGATCGATTGCTCGATCAGGATGCGCGCGTTGGCCGCTCGCAGCGGCACGATCGTGTACAGGTTGGTGACGTCCCAGCCTTCCTTGAGCATGTTGACGTGGATGACGATTTCGGTCGGCTCGTCGGTGTGTTCCACCTTGAGCAGGCGCTCGATCATCTCCTCCTCTTCCGCGCCGCTCTTGCTGGAGTCGACCTGGATCACCTTGTCGCGATAGCGGCCCTCGAAAAACTGATCGGACTGGATCAGGTTCAGCAACTGAGCGGCATGCGTCGTATCGCGCGCAATGACCAGCACGAATGGCTTGACGATCGCGTTGTCGGTCTCGCGCGCATAGGTCTCCAGCTCGACCTTCACGCTCTCGTGCAGGCGAACGCCGTCTTCGAGTTTCAGGCGTTCCAGGGCTTCGACCGACATGCCTGATGGATTGAAGTCCTTGCGGGTGACGACCGCCGGCTCCTTGACGAACCCGTCGGCCATTGCCACGCCCAGCGGATAGTCATAGATGACGTTGCGGAAAGGGATCGCACCCTTGCCGGTTTCCACGAACGGCGTGGCCGTCAGCTCCAGACCAAGCACGGGTTTGAGCTCGTTGATCGCGCGCAGTCCCGAGCTGGCGCGATAGCGATGCGACTCGTCCATCAGCAGCACCAGATCGGGCAGACCGGCCAGATAGGCGAAATAGCTTTCGCCGATGTACTCCGACAAGCGCTTGATGCGCGGGCTGCGGCCGCCGCGCACTTCGGAATTGATCTTCGAGATATTGAAGATGTTGATCTTGCAACGCAGCAGCACGTCGAACAGCGAACCCGCCATCGACTCGTAGTTGTCGCCGGTGATGATCGCGGGCGCGTCCGTCGCAAACTCGGCAATACCCTTGAACACGTACTTCGACGTGTTCGGGGTGAAGTCCGCGATCAGCTTGTTGTAGATGGTCAGGTTCGGCGCGAGCACGAAGAAGTTGTTGATGCCCTGAGCCAGATGCAGGTACGCGATGAACGCACCCATCAAGCGCGTCTTGCCGACGCCGGTTGCCAAGGCGAAACACAGCGACGGAAACTCGCGCTCGAAGTCCGTGACCGACGGAAATTCGCTGCGAATGATCTCCAGTGCCGTGGCAACGTCCGCCGCCTTGGTTGGCGGTACCACCTCGGTGATGCGATCCAGCAATTCCAGCGAGCGCCGCTGCGGTGGACGCAAGCTCAGACGGCCCGCAATGGCATTGACGTGCCGATTCATGATTTCCCCTCACCTTTCAGATAACGCGCCAAGGTCAGGTCAAAATCGGAGCGGTAGTCCAGGTCTTGTTGCACGCGGAATTTGTCGTATTCGGCATGCGCCTTGGTACGCGCCATCTCCTGTGAGATTTTTCCGGCGTTTTCGAGCACCTGCTGATCGGTGAAACTCAGGAAGCGTTGCACCCACCCCAGCCAGTCCTGCATCGTCATCACCTGACGGTTCAGGGCGCGCATTTCGGCAAAGTCGATGAACATAGAAACCAGCCGGTTCAACTTGTCCAACTCGGACTGGTTCAGGTAGTTCTTGGCGATCGTGACATCGCCCTTG
The DNA here is from genome assembly GCA_964636535.1 of uncultured Acidobacterium sp. Lineage (GTDB taxonomy): Bacteria > Acidobacteriota > Terriglobia > Terriglobales > Acidobacteriaceae > Acidobacterium. The sequence goes on from CAZWSD010000008.1 coordinate 8,549, forward strand.
AGTACCTTGCCGCGCGGGGCATTTTTCCAGGTGGTCAGCCCCATGAACGGCTTCGTGGCGTCGGCACGGTCATGGACGATTTCGGCGGCGGTTTGCCCCGTGCTGGCGAAGTGCAGCTTGTTCTGCACCATCTGGAAGAACAACTGCGTTTCTTCGCTACGGCTGCGGTAATCGCTGCTGCACTGCTCGAAAATATCGGCGATCTTTTGGTAGGCCCGGCGCTCGCTGGCGCGAATCTCGCGGATGCGTTCGAGCAGGTCATCGAAATAATCCTGCCCGAAAGCGCGCCCGTTTTTGAGCATCTCGTCGTTGAGAACGAAACCTTTGACCATGTACTCGCGCAGGGCCTGCGTCGCCCAGATGCGAAAATGGGTCGCCTTGACGGAATTCACCCGGTAACCCACCGCGATCACGGCATCCAGGTTATAGAAGCGGGTCGCGTAGGTCTTGCCGTCGGCAGCAGTTGTTTCCAAAACGGAAACCACTGCCTCCTCGCGCAGCTCGCTCGTGGCGAAGATGTTCTTCAGGTGCTTGTTGACGGCGGGTGTTTTCACCCCGAACAACTCCGCCATGGTCTTCTGCGTGAGCCAGAAGTTGTCGTTGGCAAACCAGACATCAACCGTCACCTTGCCGTCGCCGGTGGTGTAGAGAATGACTGGGCTGGTCGTGCGCGCGGTCAGTTCGCTCATGCGTCATCCTCGCCAAACAGCCCGGCTTGCGCAGGCTGCGAGGCTTCAGGCTCGGGCGCTTTCGGCAGGTTCTCCACCTGCAGCGAATAGTCGTCGTGGCCCCACTCGCAGCGCGACAGCACCTGCTTGGGGATCTTGCGGACGGTCAGATTGGGGAAGTCACCCTTGCCACGAAACGCCGGACATAGCACCAGCAACGATCGCTCCGGCCCCACTTCGTCGGCCAGCTGCTGCAACTGCTCATGGCTCAGCGTCGCGGTGGTGACGTAGAGGAAGTCGCGCTCGGTGGAATAGCCCTGTTGCCAGTACACCGTGTCGCTGGGCGCATAGGTGAAGCCCTCCAGCTTGCACAGCGCCTGGGCCAGCATCGCCGCGTTGTAGTCGCGGTGGATGACCCAGTTGCCCCAATGATCTTTCTCCAGCAGGGACGGCGCGAGGTGGCAGTAGCGGAAGCCACCGCCGCCTTTCCAGCCAACCGCTTCGGTGATGCCGCCATTGTCCTCGCCGTCGATGACCTTCTTCAGGCGCGGAATGATGTGCGTATGGCAGTGCTCGCCAAGCTCGACCATGATCCAGCGGCGACCCATTTTTTGGGCGACCGCGCCGGTGGTGCCGGAGCCGGCGAAGGAGTCGAGGACGAGATCGCCCGGCGAACTCGCGATCTCGATAATCCTCTTAAGAAGGCGTTCTGGCTTCGGCGTCTGAAACACCTCTGTATCCACGGGGATGACGAGATTGACCTCCTCTTTGGCCTCTTTCGTATGTCCGACTTCCGTGTATGGCCAAAGGGTCTGTGGGACGCGGCCCGCCATCACCTCCGACTTGAATCGCTTCAGCATTGGAAGTCGGTTTTGGTCGCTTCCCCACCAAATTCGATTGTCTTTGTGGAGCGCCCAAAACTTTTCCTCGGCTACGCGCCAGTAGGTCCCCGGGCGTGGTCCTTCAATTACCCTCCCCCCCGGGCAAGTGATCGAGTACGTGCCACGGCTGTAGAAATTCCTTGCGGCGATATCGCCAGGCTTCCACGGTCCACGAGCGTCTCTGTCTGGATTCTTGTATGCCTTGTCTTGTTTTTCTGTTCTCTCCATGGGATTCGGAATCCATGTTTCGGAATTCTTTGCAAATACAAGTATGAAATCGTGATCTTCCGAAAAATGGCGCGCGGTATTTTTGGGCGCGAAGACTTTTTGCCAAATAACTGTAGCAACAAAATTTTGACGTCCAAACACCTCGTCCAAGAGGACTCTAAGATAAGCCTGTTCGTTGTCATCAATACTCACCCACAGCGATCCATCCTCTGACAGCAGCCGCCGGATAATCTCCAACCGATCACGCATCAGCGACAACCAGATCGAATGTTCCACCCCGTCGTCGTAGTGGGTGAACGCGCTGCCGGTGTTGTACGGCGGATCAATGAAAACGCACTTCACCTTGCCCGCGAACTCCTGCTCCAGTGCCTTCAGCGCCAGCAGGTTGTCCCCGAAGATCAACCGATTGTCGAACAGATCATTCTCACCAACCCGATGCTTCGCGTGATAGCTCTTCGTCTTGTCCTCAAGCAGGATGCGCGGCTCCAGCTTCGGCCGCACCTCCTTGCCAATCCAGGTGAGTTCGAGTTTCTGCTTCTTGGTCATAAGTGCGGCCTAACCGACCTTTTTCTTGACGGCGGCGTCGAACACTTCCGCATTGATCAATGACTTCAAGCGGCTGTTGTTTAGCAGAGTCAGCACCAGATCCACAGAGGATTCGTCAACGACAATTTGCCCTTTTTCGATGACCAAGCCCCAATTTTCTTGAATATTGATCTTGAGCAAGCTAGCCATGAACGATGGGTTCTTGTAGTAGCCACTCTTCTGGATTGCGGACAATTTGCGAAGCAGGTGCAGATTCGAACCAACTACCTTCTTCATAGATTCGACGTCGGTCATGAACTTCAGCGTTTCGAACTCGCTCAACAAGGCATCTCGATTCTTCTCCATGCCATCGCGGAAGTTCATCGCACTCTCGAACTCCTTCTTGTTGGCGATGAATGCGGTTCCTTCATATACGAAGAAGTCGATGTGCAAGTCCAACGCGAAGACCTTCTTGTCTTCGAGGTCGACCAGCTTTTTGTCATCGAAGATGAAATACGAGACCGATGCCACCTTGGTGGCCTGGGTGAATTTGTTCACCTTCCTCAGCGCATATACCACTTGATCGCCATGTTGCAGCTTGATAACGAATGCCCAAGTGTCCAGCAAGTCTTCGTACTTATCGACCTTGGCATTGTCCAACCCTTGGTCAATTTCTGCCTGAATTTTCGCAAAGTCTGTATCCGTCGCGTCCAAGGTGAGCAGCCGGTCATCCTGATCAGCCGTCAGGAAGTCGTACTCCTCCAACGTGAAGTTAGGGTTCTGAATCCGCTCGGTTGCCTTCCGCTTCAGCTTGTTCTCAAGCTTCTTGTCTAGATCAACCCGCAGCACCGAGTAACGTGCGATTCGGTCAGCACCTAGCGGGCGTCGTTTGACAAGCCACAGGTTGGCTGACCACAGCTTGAAATCTGCACGGCGTACTGCCTGCAACTGTTTGTCGATCTTGCTTGTCATCAGCCCGTTCTCGCGCTTTTTGTCTCAGTCGAAAGGTAAAGAAACTTGGAGAGTTGCTGAACCACGCATGTGTCGCCAACCTGAAAATCGGCCTTCGAAATGACCAAGCCATGCACGTCTCGGCTTCCATCCTTGAATTGCGTGTCGTAGAGCCCGAATCCAGCCAAAGCAAGCACCGGGTTCACGAAAAAACTTTGCGCTCGATAGGCCAAGGTGAACATCAAGCCCAAGAGAATCAGCATACACAACAGCGTTCGCCAGTCTCCAAGATTGAAGTTGTAGAAGGAAATCATGTAAGGGATCGTGTAGCTGAACATATCCGCAGACTTGTTTGAAACCTTGACAATGCGCACCGGCAGCCCGCCTGATACCTTGTTCGCAGCCACAAGCACCGTCATGCACGCGGCACCGAAGACCGCGAACACGATCAAGGCAAGTTTTGGATGCTGCGGCAGCATGCTGTCCGCGCCGAGATCCTTAACGATGAAGATCAACGCCAACGGGAAGTAGGCGCTGATGAACATCAATAAAGACGGTAGAAATTTGACTTTCACTGGACGGTCCAACGAACAGCCATCAAGCTCTTTGAAGAGTGGCGCTGCGTCAACTTGCTCTCGATCTGCGCGATTAGCTTGTCCCTCTGCGCGTCCACCTGATCCTGCGCATCGAACAGCGTGCGACGCTTCTGGTTTCTCTGCCCCTCCAGAACCCTGATCTGCTTCTGCGCGACGAGCTTGTCGTCCAGTGTCAGAGCAACGGTAGCGGCGCGGCGTGCTTCCTTGATCTGGCGATCCAGTTCCTTGATCTCGCGTTCCAGCCCGACTTTCAGATCGTCGGCCCAGCCGTCGAGCTTGTCGGCCTCGGCTTCGAAGAAGCGCGCGTTGCGCTCGGAAATTTCGCGCTGGATGGCAGATTGCTGCATGGTCGCAATCTGACTCAGCTCCGTCTCATCCACTGATACGCCCTGCGGCATCACCCGGCCGGGCAACGTCAGCAGCCGCCGGGCCGCATCGAAGTCGAGTGTCTGGCCATCGTCGGTGGTCGCTGCGATGACCAGGTGATCCTCCGCTTGATCCAGCGATTCCACGCTGAACAGCCAGACCGCAAGCTGGCCCGACTTTCCGATGAACGGCTGCAGCGCACTGACCTTGCCGACGTGATGGCTATAGTCGAAATGAATTTCCGCAGTCGGAAGTTCACGTGTCCTCGCCCGTGCCACCAGCGCCTCGGCCAGGGGATGGTTCAGTCGATACAGGTGGGCTTCGCCGTTGCGGCGCGGCAGTTCATACAGGCCACTGGGGATGTCCGCAATCTTTTCCGCAAATGGCAAACTGGTGAGGCGAAAGGCACCGTCACCCAGGAACTCGGCATGCCCCGCCAGTTCATGTCGCGTCAGCTGCATCAGCAAGCGCTCGTAACGGCCCAGCTGCTCCTCGGAGTCCTGCTTTCGTGCCTTCAGCTTTTCGCGCACCTCGTCGTCGAAGTGTTCCAGCAGCTTCTGTCGAGTACGGGTCATGGATTCGTCGATCTCCAGGCTCAGTTCGAGCTGGAGCTGGTCGAAGGCTGACTTGATCTCCTCCTGCTTGCGGCAGCCCTGGTAGATCGCGGCGATGCGTTTTTCGAAGTCGACGCCCGACTCGATGGCACCCAGCACCTCGTCGCTGGCACCAAAGACGCCCTCGAACAGGTGGAATTTCTCGGACAGCAACTCGAACACGCGCTGGTCGGCGGCGTTCTTGCGGTTGAGAAAGTTCACCACGACCACGTCGTGCTTCTGCCCGTAACGATGGCAGCGACCGATGCGCTGCTCGATGCGTTGCGGATTCCAGGGGAGGTCGTAGTTCACCACCAGGGCGCAGAACTGCAGGTTGATGCCTTCGGCACCCGCCTCGGTGGCAATCATGATGCGGCCTTGGTCGCGGAAGTAATCGACCAAGGCCGAGCGCATGTCGGCGGTCCGCGAACCGGTGATGCGGTCGCTGCCCTGGTGGCGCTGCAGCCATTCCGCATAGATCACCCTGGAACGCTCGTCGGTGTTGGTGCCGTTGAACAACACGATGCCGTCACTGAACGGACTGTCGGCGAGCACGCGCAACAGGTAGTCCTGCGTGCGGCGCGATTCGGTGAAGATGATTGCCTTCTCGTCTGCACCCAGCTCGCGCGCCTTCGCGAAGGCTACGGTCAGCGCTCTCAGCAGCGCGGTTCCCTTGGCGTTGGCATGGATCGACGTGGCGAGTTGGGCAAAGGCTTCCAGTTCGACGACTTCGTCAGCCATGGCCTTGCGATCATGCTCGCTCAGCGGCTCGCCGGCCGTGTCGTCGGGCCACTCCTCGGCCGTTTCGTTGAGCGCTTCGTAGTCCTTGTCGAGGTCGTCCGCCAGGGACTCCCTTGGCGATTGCACAGCGAGCTCTGCCTTGAGGCGGTTGGAGATCGATTGCAGCGCGCCTGCGATGGCGAAGGTGGACGATGCCAGCAGCTTGCGCAGCACCAACGTCATCAGCGAGCGCTGGCTTGCCGGCAGTGCGATCAGGTTGTCGCGCTGGAGATATTCCGAGACCAGCGTGTAGAGACGATCCTCGCTCTCTTCCGGCGTGAACTCTTCAAGCAGCGGCAAGCGCCGCGTGTACGGTATGTAAGCGACAACCTGGCGGCGCAAGGTGCGATGGCAGATCGGCTTAAGACGCGCTTTCAACACGTCGAAGGCTTGCCCCTGGCTGACATTGGCAAACTGCTCGCGAAAGCTCTTGACGTCGCCGAAGGTGTGTTCGTCGATGAAGCTGACCAGCCCGTAGAGCTCCAGCAACGAGTTCTGCAACGGCGTCGCCGTCAACAGCAGCTTGTCTCGATTGGCCAGCGCCAGCTTGAGCGTGTTCGCGATGACGTTGGCCGGCTTGTAGACATTGCGCAGGCGGTGCGCTTCGTCGATGACGACCAAGTCCCACGGCACGGCCTGGACATCGGATGCCTTGCTGCGGGCGAACTGGTAGGAGCACAGGACCATTTCCGGCCCTTCGAACGGACGAAGATTTCCCTGTTTGATGGCGGCGTTGTACGACTTCGATTCGAGGATGCGGCACGGCAGGAAGAACTTCTCGGCCATCTCCTGGAACCACTGCTTGCGCAGGTTGGCCGGTGTGATGATCAGGATGCGGCGCTTCTTTTCCGCCCACTTTTGCGAAAGCACCAGCCCCGCTTCGATCGTCTTGCCCAGACCGACCTCGTCGGCGAGCAGGGCACCCTTCGACAACGGCGAATTGAACGCGAACAACGCTGCATCGACTTGATGCGGATTCAGATCGACCTGTGCGCTGGCAACCGCACCGGCCAACTTCTCAGCACTGCCGGACGGAAAGCGGCGCGTGAGTTCATGCGCGAAATATTTGGCCTGGTAGTCGGTCAACTCCATGGAGTTCACGGTTTCGCCTTCGATCCTTCCAGGATGGGTCCAGTTGTTGCGTTGATCCTGCGATTTCCGGGGGGCGATCCGAAAACATTCTAGACCTATATCCCCAGAGGGAGAGCAGCAGGTCGCTCTCGCGAACAGGGCCGACACCATCGGCCCTGTTACTCACCCAATGGAGATTGCCATGATGTACAGCTACCCAGTGCTGGAATGCCTTGTTGCGTTTGCCATCGTATTCTCGATCGGCTACCTGGTCGGCGATAGTGGCGGCCGAAAAGTTACCGTGGCACCGAGCAACCGGGTGGCCCACCCATGACCCCGTCGTGCCCACGCTGTCACACCGCATTCGTCGTGCGCCGACGCCGCGCGCAAACCACAGCTACTGCCATCGGTGGCGTCGCTGGCGCTATCCAGGGAGCTTCCAACGCGATTGCAGACACAAAAGACAACAGTGATCCACTGTGTGTGGCCGCCGGTGCCATCCTCGGCGGCCTGCTCGGCGGCGCCACAGGCTGTGCGGCCGGTTCGGCGATCGGTGTGCCCGTTTGACCAGGCACTGCCCGACAACTTTCGTTGCCAGGCCTGCGGCTATGTCTTTGACGCCAATCGCACCGATCCGGCTCTGACCTGACCTCCTAGCACCGTCCGAGTCCCCTGTGCCGAGCCACGGCGGCTCGGCTTCTCCATTCCTCTCGTCTTTCCACGCGACTGCGCATAGAGCCCGGCTTCGGCCGGGCTCTATGCGTTTGCGTCCCGCTAAAGGAGCTCGTCATGCACATCGCTCAATCATCCACGCACACCCGCTACAGACTCACCGGCGATACGACCGAGCAAGACGTGCTGGCCGCGGCGGAGGGCATTCTCCGAGAGAGGCTCGGACGGCAGGGCAGCCTCAACAGTCCGACCGATGCCACCGCCTTCCTGCGCATGCGGCTGGGCGCGCTGCAGCATGAGGAATTTCACGTCCTGTGGCTGGACAACCGCCATCGCATTATTGACTGCCAAAAACTCTTCAGTGGCACCATCGATGGCGCCAGCATCTATCCCCGAGAAGTGGTGCGGGCCGCGCTGAGCGTCAATGCCAGTGCCGCCATTTTCGCGCACAACCACCCCAGCGGTATCGCCGAACCCAGTGCTGCCGACCGGACTATCACCAACGAGCTCCGTGATGCGTTGCGTTTGATCGGTGTGCGGATTCTGGACCACATCGTCGTGGGCGATGAGTGCGTCAGCATGGCCAATCGAGGGCTGATGTGATGCAGACGCTCCTCGCCACCCTCCCGTTCGCGGGGTTCTACGGCTCCCAGCATGATGCTGAGCTGGACTACGCCATGGACGCGATGTTCTCCAACGACCAGGGTGACCCCAATCCAGGCCTCACAGAACGCGTGAGCGGTGCCTGCCACTGGTCAGGCGTCCACCGCGCGTACGCCAAGGAGTTTGCGGAAACTTTTTGTGAGGAGGTCGGGATCCACCACGCCCGCTTCGAGTCGATCGACTCCCCGAAGTTCTACAACTTCGAGACGGATCGCCTGTTCGTCGACCTGCCGCTGGAGGAGGCCCAGCGAATGATGAGCGAGACCTCGCCGGACTCACTGAACCAGGTCGCCGGTGAGCGACACACGTCGCGCAGCGGCTTCATCTCGTTCTACTCGCCCGACTGGAGCACGTGGGGCGACGTGACGAACTGGGACCACAACCAGCTGCAGACCTTGGTGGAAGCTTACGTGCGCGACACCCAGGGCGAGCTGGAAGAGTCCGGCCTCATGGAAAACGCACGCGCAAACGGACGGTTGGAGGCGTGGATCGCGGACAACACACCGGGGATCGAGCGGCTCTACCGCATTCACGACTACCTGCGCACAAGGGAGGCACGCGCATGACGGACACACAGCAAACCTACCGCGTCACCTGGACTATCGAGGTCGACGCCCCTTCGCCCCAAGCGATCGACCGGTGGACTTGCCCGCTGACGCTGCAGGCCAGCTTTCGCCCACGTCGACGTGATTGCACGCCGCATCGTCCCCGCAATCCCAATGTTTTTCAGACCTATATCACCTCCCTGTGCGCGGGCGATTCCTGCGCGCGCGTCTGATGCGCTCCATCAGGTCGTTCGACCCAGGAGGTCCTCGTGATCACGCACTATCCCGTCCTCGAAAGCCTCGTCGCTTTTGCCATCGTGTTCCTGGTCGGTTATCTCGCCGGCGTCCATGCTCGCGACACGAGCGAGTCGGCTCCTCGCGCAGACGCAGACGCACGCGCATGAGCCGCTCTTGTCCGCGCTGTCACGGTGAGGCCGTCGCCCGGCGCCGCGCGCAGAACACCGCCGCCGCACTCGCGGGTGCTGTGGGAGCGATCCGCAGTGTCGCGAGCGCGATCTCCGATGCCGATGCCGCGCTCGGTTCGGGTGTCGCCCTCCCGATCAGCCTGATCGCCCGCGCGATCCTCTGCGGCCTGCTCGGCGGGGTCGCCGGCGGGGCTGCCGGCGCCGCCCTCGGCGAATCGCTCGATCAGGCACTGCCCAACAACCTGCGCTGCCTGAACTGTGGCCACGTTTTCAGTGGTGAGTTGCATCGCGACCCGGTGTCCACGATCCATCACTGAGCACGCCATCGGGGCAGGCCTGCGTTGAACTTTCACGCCTCGACCGCTCCTCGTTCCTCATCGCTCGTTCTTCCTCCCTCGTTTCGCTTCCTTCCGCTGCATGACCCCATGCCCGGCCACGCGCCGGGCATGGGCGTGCGCCCATTTCAAGGAGTCCTCCATGCACCTCGTTCAATCCATGGCCTATGTCAACGAAGTCCCCTGGCACGGCCTCGGGCAAGCCCTCGTGCCGCACCAGCCCCTCGAAGTCTGGGCCCAACAGGCCGGCATGAACTGGCAGATCGAAGCGGCCGATGTTCGCTTCATCGCGCACAGCAATGGCCCCGATGTCATCCAGTCATTCCCCGAGCAGAAAGTCCTGTATCGCTCCGATACCCGGGCTCCGCTGGCCATCGTCTCGCGCCGTTATCAGGTCGTGCAGCCGGCCGAGATCCTGGAGTTCTACCGGGATCTGACCGATCTCGGCGGCTTTCAGCTGGAGACCGCCGGGGTGCTCAAGGAGGGCAAGAAGTTCTGGGCGCTGGCACGCACCGGCCAGAGCGTCGCGCTCAAGGGTCGCGATCAAGTAAACGGCTACTTGCTGCTGGCCACCGCCTGCGATGGCACGCTGGCGACCACGGCCCAGTTCACGTCCGTGCGCGTGGTGTGCAACAACACCCTGCACATCGCCTTGTCGGACGGTGCGGGTGCCGTGAAGGTCTCGCACCGCAGCACCTTCGAGGCCGATGCGGTGAAACGCCAGATGGGCATTGCCATCGCCTCCTGGGACGGCTTCGCGCAGCGCATGAAAGCGCTGGCGGATCGACCGGTGACGAACAGTCAGGCGCTGGCCTTTCTCAACCGGGTGCTGCGCGTGTCCACCGAGGCCACGCCGAAGTCCACCGAGAAGGTCGTCGGCCAGGTCTATGCGCTGTTTCAGGGCCAGGGCCGCGGCGCGAGCTTGAGCTCCGCCCACGGCACCGCCTGGGGCCTGGTCAATGCCGTCACCGAATACGCCGATCACGGCAAGCGCGCGCGCAGCGTCGATCACCGCCTGGATTCCGCCTGGTTCGGGCCGGGCGCCGCCCTGAAGCAGCACACCTGGAACGAAGCCCTGCGCCTGGTGGCCTGAGGCCGATCCAAGGGCAGCACGCGGACCACCGACCCGCAAGACCGCCGATCCACCACCACCCCGTCGATCACAGGCCCGGACCGCTCACGCGGCCGGGCCTTTGCATTGGGAGAACACACATGCAACCGCTGCCACAAGCGACGGATCGCCCGGCCTTGCGCCTGGTGTCCACCAAAGACCTCAGCCGTGAAGACTGGCTGGGTGTACGCAAGCACGGCATCGGCAGCTCCGATGCCGCCGCCGCCGTCGGCCTCAATCCCTACCAGAGTCCGCTCGAGCTGTGGCTGGTCAAGACCGGCCGCGATGCCGGCCTGCCCAAGCCGGCCTTCGATGACGAGGAGTCCCCGATGTACTGGGGCACGCTGCTCGAACCCATCGTCGCTGCGCACTATGTACGCCGCACCGGCTGCAAGGTCCGGCGCGTCAACGCCGTGCTGCAGCATCCCGAATATCCGTGGATGCTGGCCAACATCGACCGCGAAGTCCTGGGTCATGCCGAGGTCTCGATCCTGGAGTGCAAGACGGCCGGCATCCATGGCGCGCGGCTGTGGAAGGAGGGCGTCCCCGAGTATGTCCAGCTGCAGGTCCAGCACCAGCTGGCGGTCACCGGCAAAGCCGCCGCCGACGTGGCCGTGCTGCTGGGCGGCCAGGCGCTGCGCATTCACCGCATCGACCGGGATGACGGCCTGATCACCCGACTGATCGAACTGGAAGCGAAGTTCTGGGCCTATGTGATGGCCGATACGCCACCCCCCGCCGATGGCTCCGATTCGGCCGCGCAGGCGCTCCAGGTCCTCTTTCCCGAGGACCGAGGACCAACGCTGGACCTGCGCGAGGACGCGGCCCTGAACACCACGTTCGCCCAGTGGTGCGCGGCCCGCCACACGATCGAGCAGCTCAGTACCGTCGAGGCGCAGTGCAAGGCGACCCTGCAGCAGGCCATGCGGGATGCCTCCATCGCGCGCTTCGCCACCGGCGCGGTGTCGTGGAAGAAGTCCAGGGACAGCACCACGCTGGATACGGCCGCGCTGCTGAAAGACCAGCCGGCGCTGCTGGTGCAGTACCCCAAGTCCCGGCCAGGGAGCCGGCGGTTCCTCTTACTGGAAGGAGAACAGCATGATTGATGGATTGAGCATTACCCCGCCGATCCTGGGGCGCATCGCCATTGGCAAGGTCGTCGAGCGCCAAGGCAAGCGCGTACCGGAGAAGGACGACGAGTTCACCCTGACCAGCCTGGTGCAGCACCGGGATGGCTGGGTTCTGCATCCGCTGGATGAGGCCTTGCGCAAGGCGTCGACCGAGAAGAAGCTGCGCGCGATTCCGGTCAGGCTGCTGTTTGCCGATCCGGAGCTGAGCTTGCGCGCGCAGTACGCGGCCTTCAACCGGACTACGGGACGTCCGGTGTGCGCGGGCAATGGCCAGACCTGCAAGCGCGCCACCCCGGAAGGCCTTGCTGCATTGCCCTGTCCGACGCCGGACCACTGTGGGTTTGGAGAAAGCCTGGGCTGCAAGCCCTATGCACGGCTCACGGTGCAGATCGAAGGCCAGGACGATGCGCTGGGCAGCTTCATCTTCCGCACCACCGGCTACAACTCGATCCGCACGCTGACGGCACGCCTGCGCTACTTCCAGGCGCTGGCGGGCGAAGCACTCCCGTGTCTGCCGCTGAGCCTGAAGCTGCGTGCCAAGAGCACGACGCAGAGTCATCGCGCGGCGGTGTACTTCGTGGACCTGATCGTACGCGAGGGCATGACGCTGGAGGCGGCCTTGCAGCAGGCGCGGCAGGAGGCGCAGACCCGCGCGGCGCTGGGCTGGGATCAGGCGGCGCTGGAGCGTGCGGCCGCAGCAGGCCTCGCCCAGGGCGCGTTCGAGGACACGGAGGAAGAAGCGTCGGCGGTGATCGAGGAGTTCTATGCACAAGACGGTGCCAGCGCGCTGGCATCGGGCGTTCCTGCCGCCGACGTCGCGGCGGGCACGGCAGCGATCCCGGCACGGATCCCGGCGGGAGCAGGGTCACCGGCGCATCGGTTGAGCTTGGCAGAGAAGCTGCAGGCCAAGACGCAGGACGCCGAGGCCGCGCCGGCCCTAGCCGGTGCCCGCTGAGTGAAGAAGTGCGTGCGCGCATGGCTGCGCGCAGAAGATGCCCTCCCGTGATTGCCTTGAGCAATCACGGGAGGGATGGGTCGATTTTTTTTTGCTGGGTTTGCGCAGCGTGGCGTCAGGGGCGGACCGTACGTCATTGTGTCGATGCAAGCGCGCGTGCCAACATCGCGCACCATCAGACCCAGCGCCTGATCTGCAGCATTGCTTTCATTCTGGAGTGGATTCATGACCGTCGATCTGAACACCTTCAATCACAACCAGCTCAACGAGTTGATCGAGCACGCCAAGGTGCGCCAGACGGAATTGGCCAAGGAGACGCTGCATGCGCTGCGCGAGCGCATCGAGGCCCTGATCAAGCAGGAAGGCTACAGCCTCGAGGATGTCTTCGGCGACCGCGGGAAACGTGGAAAGAAGAGCACCCGTCCGGTCGCAGCCAAGTATCGGGATCCGGCCAACGCGCAGCAGACCTGGAGTGGTCGCGGCAAGCGCCCGCGCTGGTTCCATGATGCGCTGGCCGCAGGCAAGAACGAATCGGACATGCTGATCAAGTAATGGCCGATCGGTGTGTGCGCCTCGGCTGCTGGCCGGGCGTTGCCCACCCATCGCACCGGTTGTAGGCGCCATGGTCATCGTCCATCGGTGCCGATGCAGAAGCTGGCGTGCGTCGTAATCGGCAGGTCGCCAGGCTGCAGGGTTTGACGCTCGGCAACATCCTCAAGGAGGACTGATGACACTGCGCTCTGCGAACGTCGTGCACGCCATGGTCCTGCTGGACGCGATGGTGATCGTTGGCGCGGGCATCGCCTTCTTCATGCATCCGCCTGCCAGCGAGACGGGCATGCGCGGCATCGTGGGTCTCTTCACGGTCATCATGGCGATCGTCGGCATTCTGGCCGGCAGCGGTTCGAACCGTTCCCGGAAATCCGGCGAACCTTGGAGTACTGACTCATGGTGATCACCTCGTGGTCCTGCTGGTTAAAAACTCAGCAAGATAGGTTGAACACCCTGGTCAATATTGAGCCAGCAGTGGTCAGTTTTCAACCAGCGCCAACAGTCTTCGTCACCAACGGCGCGTCTCCCAAGGCCACGAAGACTGCATGTCCACCAGGGCGCATACCAGCGCGGCTTTTTGCCGTTGCTTGCTGAGCTTCAGGGCTAATCAGGAAGGGCATTGAGTGATTAAAGAGGTGAAACATGGCAACCGTACCCACTTCTGAAAGACTTGCCGACCTCTTCGAAAACGGGGCGCTTGCCCGCGAAATGTCACGCCAGTTTGGTCTGAGTGACCCGCATGAAATCGACGCGATCAAGGCGCAATGTGCAACGCTGCATAACACCGGAAAGCTCGATTTGCTCCTGCTTGTTGAGAGCGGAGCCCTGCAGGCACTCGATGGGTACGAATTCTTCTCTGCCTTGAACTTTTTCAGCAATATTCTGCCGGAGCTCGGTGCGACGCCTGCCCGAATGATGGCCTGTGTTCAGGCTCTGAGGGCTCACGGAGGCCGTGATGGCGCTGCCTTCTATCTCATCGTCCCCTTCCGCACCTGGTGCGAAAAAGACCTTAGCCGAGCCCATGAAATCATCACAACGGCCAATGGTGGCGACGATCTTGCCTCTCAGTACCTCACGTTTGCCCTGGAAGCGATTTGCGATGCGGCGGCAGCACGTCGCATTGCGCTTGTCTATGACGACGAACGCCGCCTTTCGGCGATCACCGCTCTTGGCCGCATCAACGACGCAGATCCTGCCTCATGTGCGGAGACCTTCACCGTCTTTAACGCACTGCTCGATCGTGGCGCGGACGACATTCTTCGCGCAAACGTGCTTCACGCCACCATTGCTCTCTTAGCGAGCAGTAGTAAGGTTTCTTCGTCTCAGGTCGTTTCCTTGGTCCATCGACTGGTTGAGGACGCTGCGGAGTTCACCGTGCAACAGGCCGCACAAGTACTCTTAACTTATCGCACCGCCATGCAGCCAGACATTGTCATCTGCCTGCTTGGTGCCCTGACACGTCTCAATCCAGACAACAAGGCCACTGTCGAATTACTCGACTTAGGCCTTAGCGCATTGATGCAGGCCGGACATGACCAAGCGGCGATTGCCTACGTGACCCAGCAGTTATCAGGACCAAACGATCGCCTAAATCTTAGCAATCTCCCAAGCTTCACTCAGGCACTGCTCTCCGGCCCATCCGAGCGTCTCAGTCGCGTGGTAACCCAGTGGCTCTTGCTCGGTGAGCCTCGGCTCTGTGGTGGCCTCGCCGACGCTTTGCAGCACTCCCAAGAGCCGGAAGGGCCACCGCTGGTCCTTCGCGCCGAAGATCTTGCTCTTGCGCCCGCACACCAAGTATTTATCTGTCGCAAGGCGATTGGTTGGTTTTTCATGAAGCCGAAGGTAGCCGCGTCAGTCCTGATATCAGTACTCAGAATCTGCATCCCAGAAACAGCGCTGCAAGTTGAAGGACTCCTTGTTGATCCGCTGCTCATGAATTATGGCGGGCTACGGGAGTACCTCGAATCGCTTCCCGCAGGAGACGCCGCAAGGGCACATGTCGATCAAGCACTGGCGCAGAACGATGCCTATCTTAAGGCATTACGTGCGATACCAGAGATCAAGGAGCTATGGCCTTCCGAGCATCATCGTCGCATGGATCAACTGCGTAAATCCGACAACACCCGTGAAATTTACAAGCAGGCCAGGAATCAATCTGTGTTCCTCAGTCTGGTGAAGAGCTCGGTGATGCTCTACGGCAACCGTGTTCTCACTTTTGTCCGAGACGGCAGGGAATCACTAAAGCCGATGGAAATGGACCTAAAGACAATCAGCGTCTTGCAAGAGATGCCACGTATGCAAATCGTGGACCCGATCGGTCTCGATTACCTGCTTCGGGTCTTCAGGTCGGAGCGGATGCCACCATGAAAGTCCTCATCCGCGACTATTTGGCTTCACTTAGGGAGAGAGGGGAACTGGACGCTATTCTCCCTGACCTTCTCAGCGAACTGGGTTATACGGTCTACTCGTCCCCACAACTAGGCACCGTTCAGCATGGCGTGGACATCGCAGCCGTTGGAATAGATGACGACGGCGAACGCAAAGTCTTCTTGTTCTCCGTGAAAGCGGGCGATCTCACGCGAGATGCTTGGAACGGCACGCTCCAGGCTCTGCGTCCGTCGCTGGACGATATCCGCGACGCTTACATCCCAAACCGGATCCCCACAAGATACAGGGAACTGAACATCGTCATCTGCCCTGCCTTTGGTGGGGACGTACAAGATCAGGTGCGCGATGCGCTCAACGGCTACTTTACTCAAAACACCACTGACCGGATCACCTTCGACGAGTGGAACGGCGACAGGATCGCAGGCCTGATCCTGAAAGGCATCCTTAGGGAAGAGATCCTACCTAGGCCGATGCGCAGCAGTTTCCAAAATGCCATCGCCATGGTCGATGAGCCCGACGTTGCTTATCAGCATTTCGCGCAATTAGCGCGCGACTTGCGCGCAGCCGGTACGGCATCGGCCAAAGCTCGCGTGCGCACTGCGCGCCAGTTGAACATTTGTCTGTGGATTTTGTTCGTCTGGGCACGTGATGTCGGCAACGTTGAGGCACCCTACCGAGCCAGTGAGCTGACTCTACTGAGTGTCTGGGAACTTCTTCAGCCCACCATTGGTAGCAAGACCCGCGAGGCCAAGTCGCTCAATCTCGTGCTTCGCCAAGTGATCGAACTCCACGTGACTGTCGCGTCCGACTTCCTCGATCGGGCGGTGAGGCCCTGTGCCGAAGTGCGCCATGGGTTGTCGATGTCCATTCGCTCGCAGAGCGTGCTTGATGTGAACCTGGCGCTATTTGAGATTCTTGGACGCATCAGTGTCGCAGGACTTTGGATTCATTGGCTCGGTCAACGAGTCGGGCCTAAAGCAAAAAAGACCACCGGCCAAAGTGTAGTGCAGTTAACACAAATGGCCTTGGCGCTGATACGCAACAATCCAGCTCTCTTTCTGCCAATCACGGATCGCCAAGGCACTGAAATCGCCTTGTTCCTCCAGCTCTGGCTGGCGAGTGAGCTCGACTCGGCTGACGTGGCCTCTTGGCTCCAAGAGATGGCAAATCGCCTTGATTTCACTATGCGCACAGGAGGGCGATACCCATCGTGCGCATCGGATTATCGCGATCTTGCTGAACATCCCCGCAATCAGTCGGACGATTACTTCAAGGAAGTCACTGTAGGCAGTACTGTAATTCCACTAATCGCCGCGTGGCTACAAGCATTCGGGAATAAGGAGGCAGTCAAGACACTCAATTTGCTGGTAGAGCAGATCTTGCCGCATTGCAATCTACAGCTTTGGATGCCCGATGCTACGTTTGATTATAAGCTTTGCGATAGCGGTAAAGGACACGGCAGATCGCTAAGCAATTTGCAACTGGGGGAAGATGGGTCCAAGCTCCTAGAAATCATCGAGAAAGCCTGTAATACTGACACATCATTCGAGAGTCTTTCCCCAATTAAGGCCGGCTTCTGGCCTGTAATCTTCGTTGCCTGCCGACACCATCAGCTGCCGATCCCGCCTGGGTTTTGGATCAAATCGCTGAAGAACTGAGCGCCTGCACGGCTAGCTTGATTTTACATTGCGTCGAAGTTACTCAGCCAGCGCGGCTTCAACTTGCCGCGGTTCGGCGCCTTTGAGTCCGTAATGAGTGGCGCCTTTGCAGTGGAATACGCAGCCTGCGAGGCGACGCGCCTGCCCTGTCCGCGCTGCGGCGGCCGGCGCTATGGTCGTTGCGCGAATCGGCATGGCGAGCGGATGTGGCAATGCTCGGCCTGTCGGC
>CAZWSD010000009.1:0-25592 GCA_964636535.1 uncultured Acidobacterium sp.
ACGCATTCCAAAAGATACGTCATCGTGTTCGCCGCCGCAATCCCATTGTTCACCGCCTGCGGTTCCTGCTCCGCCGCCCGGCACAGAGCGTCCAGGGACCGCGCCACCGCCTCGTTCGAACGCTTCTCACGCAGCGCCCTTAACTTAACCGTTTGCGCCTGCCGTACGCTCTCGTCAATGTACAGAATCCGCGGCGCTGGCTCCGCCACCGTAAACGCATTCACCCCCACGATAATCTTTTCCCCGGCTTCCACGGCACGCTGGTACCGGTAGCTGGCCTCCGCAATCTCCTTCTGCGGAAATCCCTTCTCTATCGCCTGGATCATCCCGCCCATCCCGTCCAGCTTCTCAAAATACTCAAACGCCCCGCGCTCCATCTCCAGCGTCTGCCGCTCCACAAAGTACGATCCCCCCAGCGGATCCACCACCCCCGCCACGCCCGACTCATACGCAATAATCTGCTGCGTCCGCAGCGCAATCCGCGCCGCTTCTTCGGTCGGCAGCGCCAGCGCCTCGTCATACGAGTCCGTATGCAGCGACTGCGTCCCACCCAGCACCGCCGCCAGCGCCTGCAACGCCGCCCGCGCTATGTTGTTCATCGGCTGCTGCGCTGTCAGCGAAACCCCCGCCGTCTGCGTATGGAACCGCATCCATTTCGAGCGCTCCTCGCCCGCCCCAAAACGCTCCGTCATCACCCGATACCAGATCTTCCTGGCCGCACGGTACTTCGCAATCTCCTCAAAAAAATCATTGTGCGCGTTAAAGAAAAAGCTCAGCCGCGGCGCAAAATCATCCACCTTCAGCCCCCGCCGCAGCGCCCACTCCACGTACTCCACGCCGTCGTACAGCGTAAACGCCAGCTCCTGCAGCGCCGTCGACCCAGCCTCCCGTATGTGGTACCCCGAAATTGAAATCGGGTTGAACCGCGGCACATATCGCGCCCCAAACTCAAACGTATCCACCACCAGCCGCATCGATGGCGCAGGTGGATAAATGAACTCCTTCTGCGCGATGTACTCCTTCAGAATGTCGTTCTGCAACGTGCCCGATATCTTCCCCCAGTCCGCGCCCTGCCGCTCCGCCACCACCAGGTACATCGCCCAAAGCACGCTCGCCGGCGAATTGATCGTCATCGATACGGTCGTCTTCTCAAGGTCGATCCCAGAAAACAGAATCTCCATGTCCTCCAGCGAATCAATCGCCACGCCGCACTTGCCCACTTCGCCTTCGCTCAGCGGATCATCCGAATCACACCCCATCAGCGTCGGCAGATCAAACGCCACCGACAAGCCCCCTCCCCCATTCGCCAGCAGGTACTTGTAGCGCTCGTTGGTCTCCTCCGGGCTCGCGAATCCCGAAAACTGCCGCATCGTCCACAGCCTGCCCCGGTAGCCCGTCGCGTGGATCCCCCGTGTATACGGAGGCTCGCCCGGCAGCCCAAGGTAGGGAACTCGCTCCGCCTCCACCTTACCCGCCGCTCGAGCCTCAAAATCCTCCGGCAAATCCGCCGGCGTGTATAGCCGCCGCACCGGCGCGCCGGATATCGTCGTGAACCGCGCCTGCCCGTCCTCGTCCACGTTCACGCCCGTCGCCGCCCCAATCGCCTGCTCCGGCGCGCTCTCCAGCGCCTTCGCCAGAGTCCCCTCCGCCCACCGCAGCTCCGCCTCCGAAGGCTTTCGACCCGACTTCACTTCGTCCACCGCACTCGCCCCGGGCTGCCTTTCCTTTTTCCGCTCTGCCATAGCTTCCGTCGCCACTCCAGAAAACTCCTCAGCATAGGCGAGCGCAGCCCTGCCCGGCAAATCCGCCCAGGCCATTGGCAATCCCCGCCGCGGATACGGCCATGCTACGGCTCATCAACCCCCTCCCCATGGCCGACCGCTCACATCACCTGCTTTGAAATTCACCCACTTCATTGTTAAACATGGACTTACGCGACCCTCCCCGATCTCCTGCAGGGGCGGCGACCACCCATCGGTACCCTCGCATCCCCTCCATCTGCCTCATCTGGACCAAAATGGGACGAATTCTGCACAATCCCGCCTATGTTTTGCACCGGATTTCTTCGAAATTACTTCCATCTTTTCCCGGAATAGGAGTAAAGTTTTTCTCAACGGAGCCATAGGGCTCCAAGGGGGGAGGGAACAAAGAGGCAGCATCCGGAGAGAGAACTGGCGCCAGAACTCTCGCAGCCGTTGGAATCCCAACTGCACATGGATGTCAGATCGATGTTTTCGCGTCATACCTCACCCGGGCGAAACCGGTTCGAAGCGGACGAGAGTTCGTGGAGTCCGAGGATAGCTCAGTGACAGGTAGATGCGCACTGGAGGCCGAACCAGTGCTCTCGAATTCGGATCAACGCGGGGGCGAGTGTCCGTTAGGACTCTCGCCTCTGCGTCGTTTGTGCCACCTGTTCGCGCTGTGGCTCGCCTCTCCACCATCGCTGGGGGACGGCCGGCAGCAACAACTATCCCTGCCTGATTTCATCCGGCGCCTGCAATGCACAATATCTCTTGCAACTTTGTAGATCAGAGCATTTACTGGCTCCATGGGTTTTGTCAGTTCCGCCGTCGGTGAATGCCAGCTTCCGGCATCCCTTCACCGGGCAATTTCATCTTCCGCCCTTCGCGCGACTTTCGCCTTGCAGCCTCATTCACAGCCTCCCGCCATCCCCGCCCGCACCGATCCCCGTTGCCATACTGGAAGGCCGCACTCCGCAACGATATGACCATCAACACTTATCCTGAAGCTCGTTTCTCCGGCATGCATTCGGACGCACCTCGCGTCCTCGAACTCCCCACCCGCGAATCCGTCTCGCCCCCCAAGTCATTTCTCGGCCGATGGTTCTCAAGCGGCGGAAGAATCGACGAGTCCCGCCATCAGGAACATGGCTATGCCTGGTACAAGGTCGTCTGCCTCACCGGCGTGGACTATTTCTCCTCCCTGGCCTATCAGGCTGGTATCGCACTGATCGCCGCCGGCCTCCTGGCGCCGATCGCGACGCTCGCCCTCGTGGTAGTCACCCTCTTCGGCGCGCTCCCCGTCTATTGCGCCGTCGCACACCGCTCCTTCGTCGGGCAAGGCTCCATCGCCATGCTCGAAAATCTCTTCAGTGGCTGGAAATCCAAGATCTTCGTCCTCGTCCTGCTCGGCTTCGCCACCACCGACTTCGTCATCACCATGACGCTCTCCGCCGCCGACGCTGCCCGTCACGCCGTCGCCAACCCCTTTCTCCATCCCTACCTCGGAAACAGTCAATTCGCCTTTACGGTTTTCCTCCTCTTTGTTCTCGCGATCGTATTTTTCATCGGATTCAAGGAGGCCATAAATCTCGCCGTCGCGCTCGTAGTGCCATTTCTCCTGCTTAACCTGATCGTCCTCGGGCTCGGACTGATTCATATCCTGCAGCATCCCGCCTTGATCCTCCATTGGCGCGCCGCCATGCTGGCCAGCACTCCCCAGCACAGTTGGCTCGCCGTGATCATCCTGGCAGGCATCCTCTTCCCCAAACTTGCCCTCGGACTCAGCGGCTTCGAAACCGGTGTCTCCGTCATGCCCCTGGTCCAATCCTCCGCCGACGATCTTCGACGCCCGGTCCCCGCGGGCCGCATCCGCAATACCCGCAAAATGTTATTCGCCGCTGCGGTCATCATGAGCTTCTACCTGCTGCTCTCCAGCTTCGTCACCACCATCCTCATCCCACCCGCTGCTTATCAACAGGGCGGCCCTGCCGCTGGCCGAGCAATCGCTTACCTGGCTCATCACATGCTCGGCGGAATCTTTGGTTCCATCTACGACCTCTCCACTATCCTCATCCTTTGGTTTGCCGGCGCCTCCGCCATGGCTGGCCTCATCAACCTCATCCCGCGCTATCTGCCCCGATTCGGCATGGCTCCCCTCTGGGTCGCCTACAGAAGACCCATGGTCGCCTTGCTTCTCCTGGTCGATCTCATCGTCACCGTCGTCTTTCACGCTAACGTCGACGCGCAGGCCGGCGCCTACGCCACCGGGGTCCTCGTCCTCATCCTCTCCGCCGCCATTGCCGTCACCATCGCCTTCTGGCGCGAATTCAAGGAGAAGCGAGACACCCACCTGCTTTGGCTGACGATCCTCTTCTTCATCGTCGCCGTTGTCTTTCTCTACACCACCATTGACAACGTCTTTGAGCGTCCGGACGGCGTCATCATCTCCTCCATCTTCATCTTCGTGATTCTCGTCTTCAGCGCCATCAGCCGCTACCAGCGCGCCCAGGAACTCCGCGTCCAGGACATGGAGTTCGTCGACGACTCCTCAGCCCGCCTCTGGTCTGCCATCGCTGGAAGAAAGGTCAATCTCGTCCCCGCAAGCTTCCCCGGCGAAGGCTACCGCATGCGCAAGGCGGAGGAAATTCACCGAAACTACCGCGTCAGCGAACCCCTCGCTTTCGTCCATACACACCTCATCGATAACCGCAGCGAATTCATCAGTCGACTCCGCGTCAGCGTCACCAAGGAACGCGAACATTACGTCATCGAGGTCTGGGGCGCCGTTGCCATTGCCAATACCATCGCCTTCATCACCGAGCTGCTTGACCCCGTCGGCATCTTCGTCGCCCTTAGCGGCCAAAACCTCATGCAGCAGTCCCTCCGCTACCTTTTCTGGGGAGAAGGCGAGGTCGGAATGCTCGTCTACGCCATCCTCGTCCATTACTGGAACTGGAGCGGCCGCAAAACCGATCGACCAACCCTTTTCCTCACCACCGCTTAGAGCAAATCGATCAGCCCGCCCCGCGCACCGGGCCGAACCGTCACTTCGTTTCCTGAATCACCCAAAAAAACGGCATCCGCACGGCGCAAAGAAAAGTCAAGGCAGTGCATGCACTATCCCCCTACCGCTGCCCCTCGATCCATGCTCCACGCACTCCACCCGGGAACCAAGAACTATCGTCAGTTCCGCAAATCCTCCAGCACCCGCGCTATCTCCGCCTGCGCGTCCGCGTCCACCGGAAGCAGCGGAACCCGCGGCCTTCCGCCGTAATAACCGTTCAGATCGCAGGCGTGCTTGATTCCCGCAATTCCATATCTGCCCGCCACTACGGCCGTCGGCTCCAGCAACCGATTCTGCTTTTCCAGCGCCAGCTTCCGGTCATTGTCCTTCCACGCCCAGTAAACCTCCTGGCAGGCCTGCGGAATGAACGCCGCCACCGCCAGCACCGCGCCCGTGGCTCCCGCATCCAGCGCCGGAAGCAGCACGTCCCCCGATCCGCTCAATATCTGAAAGCCCACTTCCTTCGTCCGCGTTCTCATCCTGGCTTGAGGCTCAAGCGCCTGTACGCTGGCGCCCCCAAGCACCGTTGCCGGAATCAAGTTCGGCGCCGGAATCGACGCCGCCTTCTGCATCCTAGCCGTTAATGCCGTGAAAACCGTCGTTACCTCTACCGCGCGGCGCGGCGCCTTCGCCGTCGCCTCCGCCAGCGTGGATATCCGCTCCACACTCCCGGCTGAATCCTTGATCCCGATAATGTTCGGATGCTGCGCCAGCTCCGCTGTCAGTTCCACGCTCAGATAGTAATGGGTAAATTTGGGAATGTTGTACAGCACCACCGGTAGCGGGGAACGGTCCGCCAGCGCGCGGTAATAAGTCAATATTCCCGCCGGTCCCATCTGTGCCCCGTAGTAGTGTGGCGTGCGGACCAGCACTGCGTCATACTTCGCCTCCGCGGCAAATTCCGCCAGCCGTAACGTCTCGGCAAGGCTCTCGCGGCCCACCCCCGCCAGCAATACCTTCTCCGGAGCCGCCGCCTCCGATGCCGTCAGCAGCACCTGCCGCGTCTCTTCATCACCCAGCATCGGCGCTTCGCCCGTTGAGCCCAGCACCGCCATGCCCGCTAACGGCGTGCGCGAGTAGCGGTCTACATTGTGTTCCAGCTTGCGGAAGTAACAACGCCCATCCGAATAAAACGGCGTCGTGATGGCAGAGAATATACCTTCGAGCAGCATGCACTGATTCTAGAGGCTTTCGTCCACTTTGGGGTAATCTTCCGCCGCAGTCCTCCGCCCCAGACCTCCCTCCTGCGCGCATTCCACACCCGTAACCGCCTCCTTGTTGCGCTCGCTGCCAACACCATCCTGTTGATCCCTCTGATTCTGCTTGCAACAATTGCCTCGCTGTGCGCTGCGTCACCACGATTGCCAACTACCGTGACTATAATGACGCAATAGGAAGCACCAATTAACTTCCAGTTCAACATCGAAGGGAATCCGCCACATGGCGACGATCAACGCCGGCGCTCCGTCCGCGCAGGGCGAGCCGACTCAAGCTTTGAGTACCTCTGCTAAGCCAATCACTCATGATTTCAGCCTCCAGGTTGCAACCGTCAATGGCTCCGGCTCGCAATCGGCAAACAGTGTTCTCCTCCGCAGCATCTTTGCCATGGGAATTCCGGTTAGCGGCAAGAATCTCTTTCCGTCCAACATCGCCGGTCTGCCCACCTGGTACACCATCCGTGCCAGCAAGCACGGTTACGTCGCCCGCAAAGAGGACATCGACATCCTCATCGCGATGAACCCGGAAACCGCACAGGAAGATATCGAGTCCCTTCGCCCAGGCACCGTCGCCATCTACGAAGAAAAACTCAACCTCAAGCAGTTTCGCGATGACGTCATCTGCTATCCGGTCCCTTTTGACAAGATCACCGCTGAAGTCTGCCCCGACGCTCGCCTCCGCAAGCTCGTCCGCAACATGGTCTACGTCGGCGTCGCAGCCCAGATCCTCTCCATCGACATGAATACCGTCGAGGACTCCGTCCGCCGCCAGTTCTCGAAAAAGAAAAAGGCCGCCGAACTCAACCTCGCCGCCGTCCACGCCGGTTACGATTTCGCCGCCGCATCGCTCGTCAAGTCCGATCCTTACTCCGTCGAGCGCATGCATCTTACCGAAGGCAAAATCATCATCGACGGGAACGCCGCCTGCGCCCTCGGCGCCATGTTCGCCGGCGTCACCTTTGTCTCCTGGTATCCCATCACCCCATCCTCCTCCGTCGTCGAGGATCTCATCGATTACCTCAAGGAACACCGCATCGAAGAGGACGGCAAGGCCACCTTTGCCGTAGTCCAGGCTGAAGACGAGCTCGCCGCTGTCGGCATGGTCCTCGGCGCAGGCTGGGCCGGCGCTCGCTCCATGACCGCCACCTCCGGACCCGGCATCTCCCTCATGGCGGAGTTCGCCGGCCTCGGCTACTTCGCCGAAATCCCCGGCGTCATCTTCGACATTCAGCGCGTCGGACCCTCCACGGGACTGCCCACTCGCACCCTGCAGGGCGACATCCTCAGCACCGCCGTCCTCTCCCATGGCGACACCAGGCACCCGCTTCTTCTGCCTTGCAGCGTCAAGGAGTGCTTCGAGTTCGCCGTCGCCGCCTTCGACCTCTCGGAGCAGCTCCAGACTCCGGTCTTCCTGCTCTCCGATCTCGATCTCGGCATGAACAATTGGATGTCCGACCGCTTCGACTATCCCGAAAAGCCCATCAATCGCGGCAAGGTGCTTACAGCCGAAGACCTCAACCGCCTCGGCGGCTTCGCCCGCTACAAGGATGTCGACGGAGACGCCATCCCCTACCGCACTCTCCCAGGAACCAATCATCAAAAGGCCGCCTACTTCACCCGCGGCAGCGGCCACAACGCCGAGGCCAAATACAGCGAGCGCCCTGAAGACTACAAAAACATCATGGACCGCCTCGCCCGCAAATTCGACACTGCTCGCACACTGGTTCCAGAGCCCCAGGTCGTCGCCAACGGCACCTCCAGGGTCGGCATCATCGCCTACGGCACCTCCGACTACGCCGTGCTCGAAAGCCGCGATCAGCTCAAGAAGGAATACGGCGTCGCAACCGACTATCTCCGCATCCGCGCCTACCCCTTCGCAAAGCAAATCCACGACTTCGTCGCTTCCCACGACCGCATCTACGTCGTCGAGCAGAACCGCGACGCCCAGATGCTCAGTCTGCTCAAACTCGACCTGCCGGCACAGCAAATCGTCAAGCTACGCAGCATCCTGCATTACAACGGGCTGCCCATTGACGCGCGCTCCATCACCTCGCAGTACACCCAGCAGGAGGAACTCTAATCCATGGCTACTTCATCCGCTCCCACTCCTAAGGTCAACCGACTCGGTCTCCAGGTTCTCGACTATCGCGGCGGCAAAACCACCCTCTGCGCCGGCTGCGGTCACAACGCCATCTCCGAGCGCATCATCGACGCCATGTATGAAATGGGCGTCCAGCCCGAACGCGTCGCCAAGCTATCCGGAATCGGCTGTTCCTCCAAGAGCCCGGCCTATTTCCTCTCCCGTTCCCATAGCTTCAACAGCGTGCACGGCCGCATGCCCTCCGTTGCTACCGGCGCGCTGCTCGCCAACAAAAATCTCCTCGGCCTCGGCGTCTCCGGCGACGGCGATACCGCTTCCATCGGCATCGGACAGTTCGTTCACCTCATGCGCCGCAATCTACCCCTCATCTACATCATTGAGGACAACGGCGTCTACGGCCTCACCAAGGGGCAGTTCTCCGCCACTGCCGACATCGGCTCCAAACTCAAGACCGGCGTCATCAACGATCTCCCGCCTATCGACACATGCGCCCTCGCCGTCGAGCTCGGCGCCACCTTCGTCGGACGCTCCTTCTCAGGCGACAAAAAACAGCTCCTCACCATGCTCAAGGCAGCCATCGCCCACAAGGGAACCGTCATGCTCGACGTCATCTCCCCATGTGTCACCTTCAACGACCACGAAGGCTCCACCAAGAGCTACAAGTACATGCAGGAGCACGAAGAGGCCATCAGCGAAGTCGGCTTCGTCCCCAGCTTTGAAGACATTTCCATCGACTACGACCCCGGCACCACCTACGATGTCGAAATGCACGACGGCTCACACCTCCGCCTGCGCAAGCTCCACGACGACTACGACCCCACCGATCGCGTCGCCGCCGTCAAGGCTCTCATGGAAGCTCACGCCAAGGGTGAAGTCCTCACCGGCGTCTTCTACATTGACCCCCACAAACCCTCCTTTACCGACCTGCTGAACATCGTCGACGATCCCCTCGCAACCCTCCCCCAGGAGCGCACACGCCCCTCAAGGAAAGTCCTCGACCAGATCATGGCCGAATACCAGTAACAATCTGCTTATGCGCCTGCGTCAAGCCGGCTTTCGGCTTGATCCAGCCAAACACTCGCGGGCCGGATACCCTCCGGCCCGTCTTCTTTGGGAAACGCGCTTCTGCAAACCGGTTCACAGCCCGTCCGCGCTCGCGGGCCGTTCATTCTGAGCCCTTCGGAACCCGCTGCACCTCAATCGTCCTCTCAAACGGCGGCAGCCACGCCCGGTAATGCACCTCCGGGAATTTCGAAGGCAGATAGCATCGCCGCGGGCCCACAGCAACCGAGTACTTCGGATGCAGCGCCGTCAATTCTGGCAACAGCGCGTAGTCCACGGCGCATTCCTTCGGAACTCCGGGCATGGGCGCCGTCTTCTGAACCGCTTCATACGCGCCCGCCGGAATCCTGATGCGCGGGTCATTCATGTGACCGCCGTCTCGCACCTGCGTCCACCCATCGTACTCAAATCCGCCCTGGATCTCTGTCCGCGGAACTCCCGCTGCCCGTACCTCGTCGATTGCCCTCAGCCGCGCCCGTTGCCACGCAAACCAGTCGTGCGTCCCGGCAATTCCAATCACTCCGAACAACGCCACCATCGCAACCGTGCTCGCCGGCAGCTTCGGCCCAATGCATCTTTGATACAGCCAGATCGATGCCACAATCGCGCACGGCATTACCCCCAGCACATATCTGTCGAACGCAATCCACTGCCAGCCCAGCGTCAGCAACAGAGCAAAGTAACTCAGCGAGTAGGGAACCAGCAGCCACACAATTGCGCGCGCCGTTCCCTCCTGTCCCAAACTCAGCTCCCGTCCGCCTTTCTTCCGCGCGGCAAACACGCATCCCAGCGCAGCCGCAATCACAACCAGCGAAATCACGATCTGCCCCCAGACCGGGATCAACGACCTTCGCATGTCGTGCGTGAACGCGATGCTCGCATCCTTGCGCGTGGCCAGTTCCTCGAAAAGAACGCTCGGCGGCCAAATCTCCGCGTAGCGCCTGAAGATCAGCTCGCCCATCATCATCGGCAAAGCCCCAAAGCACAGCAGGGCGATCCAGTGATCGGCTCGTTTCCCAAACCTCGGCAGCCATGCCACCAGCACGGGGAACACCATCACCAGCAGAACCAGCACCTCCGCCCCCATCAGATTCCCCGTATAGGCGGCTCCCAGCGTGCCCATCGCCGCCGACGTCGGCGCCTTCGGCAATACCGGCATCTGGATCGAATACGGCTGCGCACCAAACCATTGCAGGCAATACAGCACCCCGCCAATGCCGCCCAACCACAGCACCATAGCCGCCGCAAATACCCCGCGCCTTTTCCGCAGCAGCCATCCGGCGCAGGGAACCATCACCAGTACTCCCAGCCACGAGGGCTGCCGCGCCGTCCCACCCACCACGCTCGACGCCGCACCAGCGGCCAGCCAAGCCATCGCCGCCCACTCCGCCCTCGCTGCCAGCGCTCGCTGGCAGCAATACAGGCACAGCAGAATCACAAACAGCCCCGGCACGTCCGTCATAAAACTCGCCGAAAGCGGCAGAAACAATGGCGAAAGCCCCAGAGTCAACGTCCCGATCACCGCATTCCGAGGCCCAATCTCAAATCGAATCAGAATCGCATAAAACAGCAGCACACAGCCCACCGCCAGCGGCAGCGTCGAAAGCTTCACCGCCATAAACGAAAAACCAAAAATCCTGATGAACAGCGCCCCCCAGGCAGCCATCCAGCCCAGCAGCTCTACGGACCACCCGTTGTAAACCAGCCGCCCGGTCCGCGCCAATACCTCCGCCGTCTTGATGTAAGACCAGTCATCCACAAAACCCATCTGCGCCACCGGCCAAGCCGCCCAGAAGCTCGTGAGAAACATCAGCGCACAAAAAACACCACCGCGCCGCCCGCGAATCTTCTCTGTCACGGTTTTCCAAAAGGATTTCAGCTTGTCTGTTCCGCCGTCTCTATCGTCATCCGGGCTCATCCCGCCCACAACAAGCCTACCGCATCACTATCTTCACCACGTGCCGCCCTGTCAGCCTCGCCGGAAACCACGCCTTTTGCCGCTGCTTCCCATCCAGCCAGAACCCCTTCACCCTCTTGCCCGCGCCCCGCAGCTCTATCGTCAACACCGCCCCGCGATACCGCACCCCCGTCAGCCGCGCATCGCCCCAGCCTCGCGGCAGCGTCGGACGAAACGCAATCCCCTCCGGCTTGAACCGCATCCCGAACATATCCGTAAACACCATCCGCAAATAAGCCGTCGCCGACCACGTCTGGTTCGGCTGCGACTTCCAATGCGTCCCCACCTGCCAGCCCCCGTCAGGCCGCCCCGTTGTTCCGTTGTAAATCTCGTAGAAGTCCCCGCCGCTGCCCAGCGCCAGCCCCGCCAGCCCCTTCATCGCCCGCGCAAAACCCTTCGTATCGCCCACGCGCGCGGCAGCATCGCCCCAGAACCCCTCCACCATCGGCCACACGATCGTGTTGTGCCGCCCTGGCCTCGTCACGCTGTAACGCGCAAAGCTCGGCCACACATCCGGAACCCCAAATTTCATCCACCTCGTATCCTGCACCGCCTCGCGCGCCTCTTCCGGCGTCGCCACTCCCAACAGCACCGCAAACGCCTCCCCCGATCCCTCCTGGTACCTCTCCAGCTTGCCCGCCTCCGGCCCCTCTCCCTCCACCAAATACCCGAACCGGCCTTCCTTCGCCATCCAGAACCGAGCCCGCACCCGCGCCGCCAGCCGCTCCCCTCGCTCTCGCAGCGCCGCAACCCCCGCCCCACGACGCCCCAACGCCGCCGCCATCTTCGCCGCATTCTCGTACGCCGCCACATACAGGCAGTTCGTGCTCAGCGCCATCAGTTGGGCCGCCCCGGGATAATCCAGCACAAACGAGCCCCGGCTCTCCCGCGCGTCCGCAGGCGGCGCTGGATACCCCGCTATCCCGTCATTCAAAAACGCCGGCCCCTCAAACAGTCCGTACCGCGCGTCATAATGTTTTTCCCGGTCCACCCGCAGCGTATCCACAGCCGTCTCATACGCCCCGCGCAAAAACTCCCGGTCCCCGGTCACCTCGTAGTGCTTCCACGCCGCCGTCACCCACACCACCTGGTCCCACCATTCCTTGTCCTGCTGCACAATCAACCGGCCATTCTTCTCCCGCTTCACCACCGCCCACAGCGTATTCCGCGCCACCTCCGGCTCCAGCAGGTTCGCCGCGTTCCAGCTGTTTACCGATGCATCCCGCGTCCACGGCTGGTCATAGCCCCCACCCGCTCGAATAAACACCATGGGAGCCCGCAGCAGCCCTGTCTCGTCATAACTTCCCGCGTCCGGACTATCCTTTACCGGAACCGTATTCGCCACCAGCAGGTTCCGCACCGCCGCCCGGTACGCCGCCCCCAGCCTCGCCTGCGACTCCTTCCGGCTGAACCACAGCTCCGGTGCCCGCGCCGCGCCACTTTCCGCCCGTCCAACTCCGCAGGCGCCCCACACCAGCGCCACCGCCGCAACCACTCCGCCCCTTACCCGCCGGGACTTCACCCTCATCGTCAACTCCCTCCCGAACCTCATCTCGCTACATCCCTTGCTCACCCGCAGCCGCTCGCAAAGATCTCTTCGCGCGACCAAAATACCCCCTTAATCCGCACTTGGACCATCCACCCTCTTCGGCGATCAGCAGAAGCGAGATCAATACAACAATCGGGAGCACCTGGTCCACGAACGGCAGCAAATAGGCGATGCCCGCCTTCGGATGAAACACCTCGATGCCGGCCGATATCAGCACCGCCACATAATTCCAGGCCAGCACCGCCACCGTCACGATCCGCGCCACCGCGGTAATTCTGCTCCGCGATTCCGCAAATAAAATCAGAAGAATCGCAGGTAGAAGCAGCACCTGGTCGTAGATGAAGAATACGGTCATCGGCGTCACCAGCACGCTCGCCGCCAGCGCCAGCGCCACCGCCCGGGAGAATCCCGCGCTCTCCGAACTGGAATCCAGCATGCCCCACAGCAACCAAATGCTCCACGCCCCAAGAATCAAGGTAACCGTCAGGCCCTGTGATCTTCCAAGCATCATCTCGGCCACGGGAGTCACCAGCGAATCGTAGGCCCGCAGGCTTCCGGCCCAATTCCCAAACCAGTGGGGAACCTTCCAGTCCGTGATCAGCCAAAGCGTTGAAAATGAAATTGCAAAGCTGGCAGGGAACTGCCACCTCCGATGCCGAACCGCCCATACCACCAGCCACAGCAGCAGCGGAAGGCTTAACTGCGGCTTGATCGGCGCCACGGCGAAACACACGCCCGTGATCCACTCCCAGTTCCGGCGCAGCGAGAAGGCCGCAACCGCCAGCAGCACGAAGACCACCATCGTCGGCTGCTGCATCCGGAATCCGAAGATCGTCGGCCACGTGAACAGCCAGAGGCCCACGACCGCTACAGCCGTAAGAACCGATGCGGCCGGTCGAACCATCCGCAGCCATAGCCAGCACCCCAAACCAAACGCCGGTACCATCAACCACAGGAACCCGGCGCGGATAGCAGGCCACGAAAATCGGGCAAACGGCGCAAGCAGCGGCACCAGCAAAGCCGGATAGTCAAAACCCTGCGGGCTTTCTTGGGAGTTCCGAGACAGCGGATGCCCATATTGCGCCGTCTGGATATCCCGGAGCACCGCCGCGGAATAGGGATTCATCCCCTGCAGCGCATCCCGCGCCCCCACAATCCTCGGCAGCAGGTCAGAAAATGTGCCGGGCACAACCAGATCAAGCGCCCAAAGGTGATAAAGGCAACTCGCCCCGGTCAGCACAAGCAGCGCCAACACCGCCGGCCGGCTACGGATATATCTCCAACGAATGTTCATCAATTTCAGGCGCCGACGAGCGTTGCGAATTCCGGACGCTCAGAATCCTCAAATTATATAAGGGTCGTCCCCGCCAATGGCGGGGCGTATCTCGCGTCGCATATTTCTTCGTCCGGATTCGGCAGCCGCAAGGCGGGCAGGCTCCCCTCATGGAACATCTCGCCCCCGCCCAGCGGGAGAAGCCATTTTGGGGTTCCCCAATGACGAATTATGGCATCATGATTTGGTCCCCCGCAGTCTTATCATCTCTCGGAGACCGAAATGGCACCGGAGCCTGAATGCGAAGTTATACTGCCCGTTCACAACGAAGCCGCAAGCATTGAAGGAACAATACGCGGAATCTATGCGCAGTTATCGGCGACAATTTCCATCGTGTTCATCGTCTGCGAGGATGGAAGCACAGACGACTCCAAACAGATCCTGCGTCATTTGGCTGGGGAACTGCCCATCCGGCTCAACCTCACCGAGGACCGGAAGGGGTACTCGCTCGCCATGAGAGAAGGTATGGCCATGGCCGAAGCGGCCTACGTCCTCTGCCTGGACGGAGACGGCCAGTGCGATCCTCGCGATTTTCCTGCCTTCTGGCGGAAACGAGCGGAAGCAGATGTAGTCATAGGCTGGAGAACCCACCGATCCGATCCGTTTTTACGCCGGATATTCTCCAGACTCTTCTATGTCATCTATCAGCTTTTCTTCCACACCCCGGTGCATGATCCCAGTTGTCCCTACGTCCTCTTTCGCCGCGAAATCGCCCATCGAATGGCAAAAGAACTGGGTGCCATGCGCGAGGGGTTCTGGTGGGAATTCGTGGCCCGCGCCTTTCGGCATAGCTATAGGATCGAAGAAATTCCCATTCGCCACCGCGAGCGGACCGCTGGCGTAACCCAGGTCTATAAGTGGCGCAAAATGCCGGATATCTTCTGGCGCCATGTTCTGGCATTGTCTAGAATTCGGCGGGAGACCACGCCCCAACCATGACCTCCAATCAACTCGCCGCCCCGGCAAAAGCTCCCGGTCTGTTTAGGACGATAAGGCTACACACTGAGGCCAACGTCTCCCGGTTCGAGTCCGCCCACCTTTCGGCTCATCTGCTGGTCTTCCTCGCAATTGTGACGTACTTCGCACGGTTCGGCCCACTTTGGTTTGACGAAATCTTCACCGTTTCCATCTCTCGGCTGCCATCGGTACAGGAAATGTTCAAGGCCATGCCCGCAGACGGCCAACCGCCTCTGCAGTACTTCCTCACCCGCCTATCGCTTCACGTCTTTGGGATGAATGAGCTGGCCGCCCGACTTCCGGAGTTGATCGCCTACGGCTTCGCAGGATTATTGATCTACCGCATCGTGAGGAAGCATGGTACCGCCATAGAAGCGCTGTTCGCTCTTGACCTGTTTCTCTCATCAATCGTCGCCTTCACGCACGCATATCTTGCCCGCCCGTACGGACTCCTCACGGCTTTTACGGCCCTGACCTTCGCCTCCTGGCAATCGGCCACCTCCCGGGAATCAAACCGCCTCCTGCCGCTCTCCGGCGTGGCCATCGGCATCGCAGGCGCCATCCTCAGCCATCATTTCGGCATATTCCACGTAGGATTGTTCATGACGGCCGGAGAAACGGTCCGGATCATCCGCCGCCGTCGTCTCGATTGGCCGATGCTCGCGGCGGGCGCCTCCGGGCTGTCCGCGCTCATAGTTACCGTGCCGCTCATCATCCGGTCACACTCGCTTCTTGGCCAGGCCGTCCTGCGTTCAACTGATTTCTGGGCCAGACCGCGCCTGCTCGACCTCTTCACCGGCTATCTCAGCATGATTGGATTGATTCCGCTCATCGTCGCGTCCGTGGCGCTTTGCCTGACCCCGCCCGGCAAGCCGGATGCCGACGCCCCGGCACCCTCCAGCGCCGTCGGTTGCCACGAGTGGACTGCGGCAATCACACTGTCCCTGCTTCTGCCTGCGATTCTTCTCGTCTCCGAGTTCGCAACCGGTTATTTCCAGTTGAAGTACGCAAGCGGCACAGTCGTAGGCCTGTCGATACTCTGCGGGTGGGCGCTGCCCCGCATCACCCCAAGGCGGGCTCATGTCCAATACAAATTCGCCCTCAGCTCAGGCCTCACGGTAGCATTTTTCGCGATCTGGCTGGCGGCTCTGCAGTGGGCACGCCCCATCTGGAGGACGCCGGACCGTGCAACCTACATCAGCCCAACGCTCCTGAACGCTCCCGGCCACCTGCCCATTGTGATTCCAAGTTTCTTCGACTTTGCCCCCGACTGGTGGTATGCCCCACCATCCCTGCAGAAGCGCGTCGTCTACCTGACCGACCCCCAATACGCCGAGAAACAGCGTGATTTCCTGGGCGAGCTGTCCCTCGCGGACGATCACGCCTACCTACCATTCCATGTCGCCCCCTACCGGGGATTTCTCTCCACCCATCACGCATTCTTGCTTCTCCGCTCAGGCCAGCCGCGCCTCAACTGGATCGAGTCGAGGCTCAAAAACTCCGGATGGAATCTGACCGTGCTCACAAAATCAGGCAAGGACGTTCTCTACAAAGTAACCCGCACCCCGGGCGTGATCTCAGAAAAGCGCGACCAAACGCACCCTACCGGAAAATCGCACTTAGACTGATATCCCGAAATATGTGCGGAATTTGCAAGCGATGACATCGGATTCCGGCTGGGCAGCCCGATGCGATCCCTGGCTTATAAGCCAGCCCTCACTGCCGCCCCGCGTTCCTCTAACCCGATCCCTCACTGGGGCGGTCCGCTATCCGGAACCCGCTGCACCTCAATCGTCCTCCTGAAAGGCGGCAACCAGGCTGTGTAATGCACCGCCGCAATCCGCGACGGCAGGTAACAGCTCCTCCGTCCAACCGCCACCGAGTATTCAGGATGAACTCTCGGCACCTCGATCCCAAATAGATACAGACATCTCCGGCTTACCTGGAGCGGCAGTGAACTTCGACTAAACACACCCGGCGGAACCTTGATCGCGGCATTGTTCATGTGTCCGCCGTCTTCCACCTGTGTCCACCCGTCATATTCAAATCCACCCCGGATCTCCGTCCTCGGCACACCCGCCTTTCGCAACTCGCCGATCGCCGCCAGCCTGGCCCGCTGCCACGCAAACCAGTCATGCGTCCCAGCCACGGAAAATGCTCCAAAGAGCGCTAGAAAAACAAGCGCCACCGCCGGCAGCCTCTCCCGAACGCACCGCCCGTAGAGCCAAAGCGATCCCGCAATCGCGCACGGCATGATGCCCAGAGCATACCGGTCGAACGTAACTCTCAGGAACGCGCTCGGCAGCAAAAGAACCACGTATGCCGCAGAGTACGGGACACAAAGCCAGAAAATCTCCCGCGCCTTGACCTCGTCCGCGCAAATCCTCTCCCACCCCTTGCGCCGAACAGCGAGCACGCACCCGTAAAACGCGCATAGCACCACGGAGGAAATCACCCACCTCGCCGGCAATGGAAGTAGCGACCGCTGTATGTCCAGATGCCATCGCATGCCCGCGTCCTTCCTCGTCGACAGTTCCTTAAAAAGCATGTGTGGCGGCCACAATTCCCCGAACGGACCCAGCACTGCCTTGACGGCAACCAGCGGCAGAAACCCCGCGCAAAACAACGCGGCATAACGGCCCACCCTGCGTCCCAGTCCAAGCTCCCCCAGCCAGGCCACCAGCACCGGAAATATCACCAGTAGCAGGCAAAGCAGCTCTGCCCCTATCTGGTTCACCACCACCGCCGAGTAAAAAAGCTTCACAGGCAGAGACGAAAACCGCTTCGGCCACAGACGCAACGGCACCGAATACGGCTGCTGCGCAAACCAGTGCATGCAATAGAACACCACGCCCGTGCCCGCCAGCCACAGCGCCAGCGCCGCTGCCAGTACCTTGCGTCGCTTCCGCAGCACCCATCCGGTGCAGGGAACCATCACCAGCACGCCCAGCCACGCCACCTGCCGCGCCGTCCCGCCAACCACATCGGACACCGCCGCCGCAGCCAGCCAGGCAATCGCCGCCCGGTCCGAACCCGCCGCCAGCGCCCGCTGGCACAGGTATAGGCAAAGCACAATCGCAAACAGCCCCGGAATATCCGTCATGAAGCTCGCCGAAAGCGGCAAAAACAACGGCGATAGCCCCAGCGTCAGCGTCCCGATCACCGCATTTCCTGGCCCAATCTCAAACCGCCGCAGCACCCCATGGAACAGCAGCAGCGTCGCCACCGCCACCGGCAAGGTCGACAGCTTCACCGTCATGAACGAGAAGCCGAACAGCTTGATGAACAGCGCTCCCCACGGAATCATCCAGCCCAGAATCGGCGAAGCCCATCCGTTGTACACCATCTGCCCGGTCTGCGCGAAGACCTCCGCCGTCTTGATATACGACCAGTCATCCAAAAAACCCATGTTCGCAACCGGCCACGCCAGCCAGAAGCAAGCCAGAAAAATCAGCACGCAGAAGATCCCGCCCCGCAGATCGCGACTCCTCTCCGTCATCGATCCCTCGGATCTCCCCGTTCCGGCTCTCGCAGATGCTTTTCGCTGCCGTCTCCCGGAATCCGCCGCACCTCCACGGGTCTCCTGAAAGGCGGCAACCACGACGTGTAATGCTCCGAAGGGAACCGCGACGGCAAATAGCAACCCCTCGGTCGATATCCCACTGCGTACTTCGGATGAACCATCGGAACATAGGGCAAGAACCAGTATCGGCAGATGGCCTCTGCATTTGCCGAATTCGAAGCGCCGCCGCCGGTGTTTGGCTGAGGCTTCATCCAGATATTGTTGATGAGTCCGCCTCGTCGCACCTGGGTCCAGCCGTCGTATTCGTATCCGCCCTCTATCTGGGCTCGCGGTATCCCCGCGGCGCGCAACTCATGGATTCCAGCCAGGCATGCCCTTTCTCTTGCAAATACATTGTGCACGGATGCGATCGTGAAGAGCGAATAGACAAAAAAAGCTACGTACGATAGCTTCGGAAGTCGCGCTCCAAACCAGCGTTCTTGAAACCAGAGAAGTCCGATGATGGCAAAGGGAAATACTCCCAGCATGTATCGGCCAAACGCCATTTTTTTGAGCGCTAACGGGGCCAGAAGCAGGAAGTAGCTGAAAAAATAAGGAACCACTAGCCAGAACAATCTTTGAAGCCCCGCAAAATCGTTGCTCGGAAGCTTGCGAACGCTTTTGTCCGCGATCTTCGAACCGAGACCGACAACCGCAGCAATTACGCCGAGAGAGCATACAACTCGAACCACCTTTGGCACGACAGTTGGACTTCGGTGAAGACGCCAGATTGACACATACCTCAACAGCAAACCACGAGGCCATACATCATGGTCGTGCATCACGCCCGTCATAAAAAGCAACGGCAGCACTCCAAAAAACAAAAGAGCAACATAATGGCTGCGCTTCCTGCCAAACTCGAGCAACCCAGCCGCCAGCAGCGGAAACACGAGAACGAGCAAAAAAACAAAATTTGATCCCAGTAGGACGAGGATCATGAAAAATTCGCTGATCCCCGTCAGAACCGATCGTGGCATCCGTGGTAATGGAGATATCGGCACCGAATACGGCTGCTGCGCAAACCAGTGCATGCAATAGAACACCACGCCCGTGCCCGCCAGCCACAGCGCCAGCGCCGCTGCCAGTACCTTGCGTCGCTTCCGCAGCACCCATCCGGTGCAGGGAACCATCACCAGCACGCCCAGCCACGCCACCTGCCGCGCCGTCCCGCCAACCACATCGGACACCGCCGCCGCAGCCAGCCAGGCAATCGCCGCCCGGTCCGAACCCGCCGCCAGCGCCCGCTGGCACAGGTATAGGCAAAGCACAATCGCAAACAGCCCCGGAATATCCGTCATGAAGCTCGCCGAAAGCGGCAAAAACAACGGCGATAGCCCCAGCGTCAGCGTCCCGATCACCGCATTTCCTGGCCCAATCTCAAACCGCCGCAGCACCCCATGGAACAGCAGCAGCGTCGCCACCGCCACCGGCAAGGTCGACAGCTTCACCGTCATGAACGAGAAGCCGAACAGCTTGATGAACAGCGCTCCCCACGGAATCATCCAGCCCAGAATCGGCGAAGCCCATCCGTTGTACACCATCTGCCCGGTCTGCGCGAAGACCTCCGCCGTCTTGATATACGACCAGTCATCCAAAAAACCCATGTTCGCAACCGGCCACGCCAGCCAGAAGCAAGCCAGAAAAATCAGCACGCAGAAGATCCCGCCCCGCAGGGTATCGGTAGTCTTGTCAACCATGGATATGTGAAGCTCTTCCAACACTAACTTCCAGAAGCAATCCTGCAAAGTGAATAAGAAGAGAACTTGCCGGATTCCTGCACGCCAGCCTGACATCGGCAGAAATCCTCAATCCAATCTTGCCGGTAATTGCCCCTCAAACTGATATCCTGAACTTAGGAGCCCAATAATCGGCTGCCCCTGACCTGGGCTCGTCGCTCAAACCCGGGAAATCGATCTTCACCACCCGGCAAGCCTCCTCTCAAACCATACTCAACTTCATAAAATCAATCATTTACCCACAAAAACAACCGGGGTTGATAGATCAATAACGGGTACATCTTTCAATAGAATCAATCATCTACCCGCAAAAACCATGGGGGCCTCGACACTCTTCTTATCGTCTCAACCCCTCGCAGCCTCAACCCCGCAATCGGCTCAACCGCCAATCCACCCCGGCAGCTCCAAATCGAACCCGCCCTCCCATGCCGCCCAACCCTGCGACAAATCATCCATCTATACGATTCAAAATCGTATAGACCGTATAAAATCGCACCATTTCCCCAGCCTGCAAGTAATATGATCTAAAAGAGTTATCCGCCTAATGCCCCGCACCTTGCAGATTCCAGGCGATTTGCAAGACATGATCCGCCCCCTTCAAAAATCGTAGCGTATGGCCGCGCCGCCCACGGCCCCAAACCGCCCCCGCCGCTGCCGCCGGGCCTGCATCGTGCCTCACCGCTGGCACCGGTGATTCATGCGACACTGGATTGTCATGCAAGCCCAGGCCCCCTTTATAGACGTCCCCGCAGCCATCGCCGAAATCCGCGCCGGCAGGATGATCGTCGTCGTCGACGACGAGGACCGCGAAAACGAAGGCGACCTCACCCTCGCCGCCGAATTCGTCACCCCCGAGGCCATCAACTTCATGGCTCGCTTCGGCCGCGGTCTCGTCTGCCTCACGCTCACCGAGGAGCGCGCCGACTACCTCCGCCTCAACCCCATGGTCCAGCAGAACTCCTCACGCTTCGGCACTGCCTTCACTGAGAGTATCGAGGCCCGCGAAGGCGTCACCACCGGCATCAGCGCCCATGACCGTGCCCATACCATTCGTGTCGCCATCCACCCGGCGGCCTCCGCCCAGGACCTCTCCCGTCCAGGCCACGTCTTCCCGCTCCGCGCCCGCAAGGGCGGCGTCCTCGTCCGCGCCGGACAAACCGAGGCATCCGTTGACCTCGCCCGCCTCGCCGGCCTTATCCCGGCCGGCGTCATCTGCGAAATCATGCGCGACGACGGCTCCATGGCCCGCGTCCCCGATCTCATCGACTTCTGCAACCAGCACGGCCTCAAAATGCTCACCGTCGCCGAGCTCATACGCTACCGCCTGCAGAACGAACGCTACATCTATCGCGTCGCCGAGGGGACCCTGCCCACTGCATACGGCGACTTCCGCCTCATCGCCTACGAAAGTGAGGTCGGCACCGAGGAAAGTCACCTGGCCCTCGTCCGCGGAGACGTCCACACACTTCCCCATGAGGAGCAAACCGATCCGGTCCTCGTCCGCGTCCACTCCCACTGCCTCGCCGGTGACACCTTCGGCGCCTCCGTCTGCGACTGCCACCACGTCCTCCACGAATCCATGCGCATGATCGCTCAAGCCGGACGCGGAGCCCTTATCTACCTCCACAACACCGCCAGGGGATACAGCATCGACAAAAACGCCGACCCTCCCCGCATCGTCTTCCATTCCGAAGACCGCAAACGCGAGTCCCGCGCCGAATCCAGCGAGCGCCACCAGCGCATCCTCCGCCAGGTCGGACTCGGCGGACAGATTCTGGCCGACCTCGGCATCCACAAGATCCGCTTGCTCTCCAACACCCCCACCCACGTTCCGGCCCTTCAGGGCTTCAACGTCGAAATCGTCGAGCAGCTTCCCATCCCGTCCACATCGGTCGCCGCTACGCGCTCCTGAGCCACTCGCGGATCACCCGGCAGCGGCCAGCCGGGCAGAAGATTCCGCTTCTCCAGTTCCAACCGCAACTGCGGCACATTCCGGAACTGCACCCCGTGCAGCCCCACGCGCTGCGCCGCCTCTACGTTCGCAGGCCGGTCGTCGATAAACAGAGCTTCGCCCGGCGCAACCCCCATCTTCTCGCAGGTGTACCGGTAGATCGCGGGGTCTGGCTTCGCAATCTTCAACTCACACGAGAAAGTGTGGTGTGTAAAGTGTTGCAGCCACGCAAATTCCTGCTGCGCGTACTGCATCATCTCCTCGCCCATGTTGGACAGGATCGCCGTCCGCATCCCCCGGTCCTGCAGCGCGGCCACCCACGCCAGCATCTCCTCGTTCAGCGTTGCCCACATCAACACGTCCTGCTCCACCAGTTCCTCTACCTGCCCCGGCGTCCGTTCCACTCCCGTGTCAGATAAAATCTTCCGCCAATACTCCACCCCGTTCATCTCACCCAGATCGTAGGCAAGCCGATACCGCCAGTAGTGCTCCTCAAATATCCCCCGTTCCAGGCCCGTAATCTCCAGCAACCGCTGGTGCGCCGCCGGATCCTGCGCATTGCTCAGCACCATCCCATAGTCGAAAATCACGCCACGAATGGCCATGCCATCTCCTTCACGGAAGCTCCATCCATTGCGCCTCCTACCCTCATTATCTATGCCTTGCCCGCTCTGCTCCCTGTGAATCCTTCACCAAAACCCTCCCAGCCATGGAATGCCGAAAACTCCCCCAACAGGGCAGAATAGTTCCATGTCCGTTCCCTTTGCCCAACGCACTCAGTGGGATCTCACCCCATCCGAAATCGCCCGCGCCCTCGAAGAGGCTCGTATCCAGGGCCGGGCTGTCTGCAACCTCACTGCCTCAAATCCCACCCTCTGCGGCATTCAATACCACGAAGCCGCAATCCTCGCACCCCTCTCCAAACCCGCCGTCCTGGACTACGAGCCCGATCCTCGCGGCCTGCTCCTCGCCCGGGAATCGGTCTGTGCCTATTACGCCAGCCACGCAGCCTCGCTCCAACCCGATCAGATCATCCTTACCACCAGCACCAGCGAGGCCTACAGCTTCCTCTTCCGTCTGCTTTGCAATCCCGATGACGAAGTCCTCATCGCCCGGCCAAGCTACCCCCTCTTCGACTTCCTCGCCCAGATCTGCGATGTCCGCCTCGTTCCTTATCCGCTCTTCTACGACCACGGCTGGCACATCGATTTTGCGGACCTCCGCCACAGAATCACGCCTCGCACCCGAGCCATCGCTCTCGTCCACCCCAACAACCCAACAGGCCACTTCACCTCGTCACTCCAGCGGACCCAACTCGAGCAACTCTGCGTCGAGCACAACCTCGCCCTCATCGTCGATGAAGTCTTCCTCGACTATCCGCTCGGAGGCCAGACTCCCCATAGCTTTGCCGCCAATGACCACCCCGCCTTGACCTTCATCCTCAGCGGCCTCAGCAAGATTGCCGGCCTGCCGCAGATGAAAGCCGCCTGGATCGCCGTTTGTGGACCGGAAAGGGAAGTCCACTCCGCCCTCAACCGTCTCGAGGTCATCGCCGACACCTACCTTTCCATGAACGCTCCCATTCAGCACGCCCTTCCCGACTGGCTCTCCGGACGCGGCGCTATCCAGCAGCAGATCCGCTCCCGCTGTCAGGCGAACCTGGCCACTCTGGACCGGTTACTCGCAAAACAGCGCCTTGTCTCCCGTCTTCCAGTCGAAGCAGGGTGGTATACCATCCTGCGTGTCCCCGCTCTCATGACAGACGACGAATTGGCCGTCCTTCTCATCCAGGATCACGAAGTCGCCGTCCATCCCGGCCATTTCTTCAGTTTTCCGGATGCAGGATGGCTGGTCATAAGCCTGCTTTCGCCGCAACGCTGCTTTTCACGCGGAATTGAGTCTATCTCCCTCTTTTTCAGATAATTATGGCATCACCTTTAAAGTCCTGTTGCGCAACTTGATTCCGCTAAAGATAAACATTTAAAGCCAGCATTTAAATGCATGAAAAGAAATTTGTTAAACGATTCACAGATATGCATCCCCTTTTACTCCTCGAAGTTTGGCCTGACAATTGCCTATCCCTGAGATTCTTGCCGGTTATTCCTGCTCAGATTGGTATTCTGGAAATAGGGGACTGTGAAAGCAGTCACTCTCGGCGTAGGACGATCTCCATTTCCGAAACCATCAGCGTTTCACTGGCGATCGTTATGGAATGCCGACGCAGGAGTCTGCCCGGCTAGGGCGCAAAATCTGAATCAGATCGCAATATGAGTATGATCCTCGAAACTTTCCCCGTCGGAATGCTGCAGTGCAACTGCACCTTGATCGGAGACGAGATATCCGGCGAGGCCATGGTGATCGATCCGGGCGATAACGTATCGTCGATCCTCTCGCGGCTTGCCGCCCATGGCCTTACCCTCAAGCAAATCATCGTCACTCACGCTCACATTGACCACGTCGGCGGCGCCCTCCAGCTCAAACGCGCCACCGGCGCGCCCATTCTCCTCAACCAGAACGACATGCCGTTACTGCAAATGATGGATGTGCAGGCTAACTGGCTGGGCATCGAGACACCCGAGGTCGCCCCTCCTGACGAAAGCGCCGAACACGGCATGAAGCTGGCGATCGCCACTCACCCGGCGGAAGTAATTCACACGCCCGGCCACACACCCGGCAGCATCTGCCTTTATTTTCAGCCGGATCACCTGCTTCTGGCGGGTGACACCCTCTTCGCCGGTTCCATCGGCCGCACTGACCTGCCAGGCGGTGACGCAAAGCAGATCCTGCGCTCCATTCACGATCGCCTGCTCGTCCTGCCCGATAGCCTGCGCGTGATCCCAGGCCACGGACCGGAAACGACCATCGGGGAAGAGCGCGAGACGAATCCATTTCTCGTGTCGCGATAGGCGTGCTTTCGTAAACTGTTCCCATGGCCGTAAGAAAAGAATGGACGGAATGGCACCTGACGCCTCGTGGTTGGGAGCGGGGTGCTACCCGCGTCGAGGGCAGGGGAAATCATTGGGCGGCGGAACCGGAAGATCGAGTCGCAAGCTGGGTTTATTCCGAAACTGAATCGAGCGCCGGACTCCGCCGTCACGCTGAACCGACATGGGACAACAAAAATGTGTCCCAGCTAAACGAACTCCTCACGCGCTTCGGTCCATGTCCGGAATCCTTGTAGCCGTATCGACCGAGGGCGCCCATAACGATTCGAGCCGCCCGGCCGCAGCCCAAATCAACGGCAGGCCTACCTCACTCTGCTGCCGCCACGCTATCTGCCTTTGCGGCCGATAGTCCGAATCCGAGAGTCAAAACCACCAGCAGCACAGCCCCCTCAACAGGCACCAGCAACCCTACTCGC
>CAZWSD010000010.1:0-24975 GCA_964636535.1 uncultured Acidobacterium sp.
GAACCTTATTGCCGCCCGGAGTATGCTCAAGCTCTGCCCGGGCCGTCACCGCGGCCTCGGGTAGATGTGTCAGCGCGCTCAGGTCTGGATAGAACTTGGCCGGCGTGTGGGTGTACCTGGTTTCCGCCCAGTCAAATTCTGTGAGTCGGTAGGGGACCCAATAGAAGTTACGGCTGACCACTTTACCGGTCGCATTACTCAGTGTGAGGTTAATGAGAAAGATGCGCTCCGTTCCGGAAAAGAGCTTCTCCGGCAAGGTAATAACCGCTTGCGAACTGTCCGCCGCCGCATTGACCACGGCTTCCGCGCTGTATAACTTGTTCCAGTCAATGCCGTGTACGGTGACGCGCGCGTGCATCCCATCGACTGGCCGGTAAGTGCTGTTTACTACTACAATCGCATGGTTATTGTACGCATACTGAATGTGCAGAGGCTGGCACGCTTTCTTCACCGCATAGTAACTGGCGTCGGGATCAAGATAGTAGTCATAGAGATGCCAGTACATCGATGGCCAGGCACTATTCAACATCCACTGGATAACGCCGGTCGAAACATATTTGTTTCCACTGTACGATTCAAACTCTGCCCGCTC
Organism: uncultured Acidobacterium sp.; assembly: GCA_964636535.1. GTDB lineage: Bacteria > Acidobacteriota > Terriglobia > Terriglobales > Acidobacteriaceae > Acidobacterium. The sequence continues at coordinate 593 of CAZWSD010000010.1, forward strand.
GGTGTCGTATTCCATGGTGTTTGCCAGACGAACCCATTCATCCAGCGAGGTGGGCTTTTTATAGATGGCATCCATGGCGCTGTTCAAAACGTTCATGTTGGTAAAATCACCTCCCGCATAATGCAGCGTCCAATCTGCCGAGGGCGGCCACGCCTTTGGATCGGGCAGAAACTTTTCTCGACTCGCCAGCGATGGGATGGAGGGACCGGCGCTGGTCTCGGTATTGAAGCCGTAGTCACCGCCGTGCTGCGTATCGACATACCAGTAGCTCGGCTCCACATAGTCATATGGTCCGGTCATCTTTACGCCGCTCTCGCCGGTGACCGTGGTGGGTGTTCCCGATGCGGACGAAACGATCGGGTTCGGCCAATGCAACTCTGCTTCGATGTGAAGATAGGCCTTTTCAACCTCCGGCACAGGAGGGATGTCGCTTCCATTCAGCCATACGAGAACACTGGGATGGCTGCGCAGTCGTAATATCTGCGAACGCAGGGAATCCTTGGCAACTTCCAGCGTTTCAGGCGTCCAGTTACTCCAATCCTGCCATTCGCTGCAACACACCCAGCCAGGCAGGACGAGGATTCCATTCTTGTCTGCGAGCTTGAAAAAGTCATTCGGAACCATCTGGCCTTCCAGCCGGATCGTATTCAGATTGAGATGGCGAATGAGTTTGAACTGCTCCCGCAGGCGGTGCGGGTCGTGTCGCAGCAGCATATCCTGCGCCCAACCTCCGCCACGGATTAGAATCGGCTTGCCATTGATCCTAAACAGGCGTGCGTTTTCAGCAGTTAGCTCTGATGTTATCTCGCGAATGCCGAAATGCACGCTTTGCTCGTCTGAAACGTGACCGTCCGTGCGAACGACCATCGTCAGGCTCTGCAGGCGGGGCGTTCCCATTTGCCGGGGCCACCAGATCTTCGGATGTTGAATGCGCAACTCGGGAAATTTCACGGGAGAAAACTCGACGGTCTTATCTTCGTGAGGAGCAAGACTCACGGTCTGTTCAAATTGAGCGCCTGCGGCAGTGCCGGAGACAGTCCCTTGCACCGTGTGGCCAGTAGCATTCTGCAATTCAGCATAGACCGTCAGATCGGCGACGTTCAGCTTGGTTATGTTGGGGAAATGGGTGGCGGCCATCGGAAATCGCAGAGAAACGGGACCGGTGGCCACCAGATTGACCTTTCCCCACAACCCCATGTCTTTGTCCGGCGGCATGGGATTCCAGTCCACAAATGTGAATGCCAGGTCATGCGGAGTTGGCGCCCAGACTTCCACGGCCAGAGTGTTTTCCTTTCCGGGCCGCAAATATTTTGTAACGTTGAGGTCATAGCGGCGGTTTGCTCCTGCAATCTCCGATGAGTTCGCGATTTTGTGGCCGTTCAGCCAGATGTCGGCCCGGTAATTTATGCCGTGGAAGCGCAACCAGTAGTAGGCACGATGCGCCGTGACGGGCGCCTTGAACTCATTGCGATACCACCAGCCGCAGTGATACGGACTGGTGGGCGACATGGGCAGATTCGAAAAGAACCTGCCAATCTTGTAATCCATTCCGGGGAGTTTGCGCAGATTGTCGCCAAAGTAGGGATTGGGAAAGATACCTGCTGCGACCTGCGCGGCCACCACCGTGTTGGGTACCGTCGTGCTAATCCAGCCTTTCGGAGAGTAGCCGGTCTTGGAGATCGCGTCCCCGGTCGCGTTCAGCTTACAGGCTGACTGCAACTGCCAGCCCGCGCGAAGGGGAGTCGCGCTTTCGGCTTGCAAGCGAGCGGTCAACGTCACGGCCGCAACCACTGCCATCAGTAAAGAGGAAAACTGGTATCGATTCATCGGTTCGGCGAACCTCCATTTGCGCGTCCGTTCCACGCTCTTGCTCGTCTTGCGACTTCGTTGAGAATGGGAAAAATCAATTTCAATCGTTTGAACTCAATACATCAGACGCTGAATCCTTGTCAATCCTTGGCCTTGTTGCGCGTCTGTCTCTTAACGCCTCCGGGAGGTCCTGACGATGCTCGTATCACAAGTCTCGGCTGCAATATATGCAGCCCGGCATTTCGATCCTCTTTCCCCTGTCCCTGTGAAATCGCACGCAGCATGCGTTCCGTTGCGAGCAGACCCATTTCCCTGAGTGGCTGTCGGATCGTCGTGATTCCCGGTGTAGCGACGCCGGCCGGCAGGATGTCGTCAAAGCCCACCACCGAGCAGTCTTCCGGAACTCGCAGTCCTGCTTCCGTCAGGCCGCGCACCACGCCGAGTGCCGTCAGGTCGTCGAATGCAGCGACTGCCGTGAAGCGCTTTCCCGAAGCCAACATCTGTCTCGCAAAGCGTCTCCCGCCCTCAAAGCTCGTCATGGAGTCCGTGGAATTGGGTAATTGATAAATCAGACTGCGATCAAGCCGGATTCCGGCGCTATCTGCGGCCCGTTGGATCCCTTCCCAGCGCGGGACGCTGTCGAACATCTCCTGAGGTCCTCGAATGGCAGCGATGTGTCTGTGCCCGAGAGCATCCAGGTGGCGCAGCAGCATGGCGCCGCCGGCACGATTATTTACCAGCACCGAGGTGACCCGCCTTTCCGTCAAGTCGCGCCCCACAATCACGATGGGGACGTGATTCTTTTCCATATCGGCGAGCAGGTCGGCCTCCTCAAATACCCAACTGGCAATGACAATCACTCCCTCTGCGCGTCGCTCAAGTATCATGTGCAGGTATCTGTCAAAGAGTTTGCGCTGTGTCTGGGCGTTCACCAGCAGCGAAAAATACTGAGCCTCCTGCAGGCCCTCTTCGATTCCACGAACAATCGGGATGCAAAATGGATCGGCCATATCATAAGCCAGAACACCGATGGTCTGTGTGTGGCGGCTGCGGAGAGAACGGGCATAAACGTCCGGATGATAACCGAGATGTTTTGCCGCAATCTGAATTCGCTTTCGCGTCGACTCCGCGACAAATTGAGAGCGCGGAGCTTCGCTCAGTACGATCGATACCGTGGAAACGGAAAGGCGGCATGCCCGCGCTATGTCCGACAACGTTACATGGCCTGATTTGTTCCGTCCCATCCCCGCCGCCTCCAGTGGCCCCGTCTGGAACAAAAGCTTGCGCGGCATACAGGTACGGGGCCGAGTGCCTGTAGCGTCAGCGAACTTCCAGAGTCCTTACGGTCAGAACAATATCAGAGATCGCAGGCATTTTTCCCTTGACACGCATTTGCATTGTTCTTACAGTCGTATTCCATTCAAACGTTTGAAATAAAGATTACATGAAAAATCTGGCAAGGCACACCCTCTGGAGGCAATTATGAAGAGATTCGGGGTACCATCGGCGATCGCTGTTGGCACCGTCCTATGCAGCTTGTCCCTGTGTATCCTCTTGAGTCAGGCCGCATTCGCGCAAGTGGCTGGCAGTGGTGCCATCGGTGGTGCCATTACCGATCCAACTGGTGCCGTAGTTCCCGGCGCCAAGGTCGCGCTCACCGATTCCGCCACGGGCACCACCCAAACATCCATTGCGAATGCCGCCGGCCATTACGCTTTCCTGTCGCTCAATCCGGGCATCTACAGCCTCCAGGTCAACCACAAGGGGTTTCAGACAGCCGTTCATTCGCAGATCAACGTAACTGTCGATCAGACCACGACTGTTGATTTCAAGCTGAGTGTCGGCAGTGTCACGCAGGTTGTGAAAGTCTCGGGATCATCAGACCTCGCAGCGGCCACAAACTCAACTGTAGGCGCATTGATCTCCGCAAAAACGATCCATCGTGTTCCTCTGCTCGATCGCGACGTTTATAGTCTGGTCCAATTGAGTCCCGGCGTGACGCCGGCTGATGGAACACCCAACTCCAACCGTGCTCAATACATATCGAGCATCAGTAGTGGACGCCCTGGGATCGATGTTTCTTCCTACAGCTTCAATGGTGCAATCCTCGGCTCGGTCTATTACATGTTGGATGGCAGTCCGATCGGGGTCGCGGAGAACAATATCGCGGCCATCCTTCCCGCTTTCGTTCCGTCCGAGAGCGCAATTCAGGAAGCGCGCATCGAAACGCAGAATACCCCTGCCGCTTATCAAAGTGGTGGAGCAGGCGTTATCAGCTTGGTGACCAAGTCCGGCGGGGCCCGCTTCCGCGGCGAGTTATTCGGGGTTTTCCGGCCCGACCTTCTTGCCGCGAATGACTATTTCAATAAGCAGAGCCAGATTCTTGCCGGCACGCCGAACTCGCCTCCATCCTTCCATCGCTACCAGGAAGGAGCATCGCTCGGAGGTCCGGTGCTCCCAGGTAAACTCTTCTTCTTCGGAGACTTTGAGGCAACGCAAGAAGATCTGTTTGATGGGTCCAATGTCTTTACAGTCCCGACCATGGCAGAGCGGACAGGGAATTTTTCAAACGACTCTTACACCATCTATGACCCCTTGCTTCCCGACCTTTCAAATGGCAACCGCCAGCCGTTCCCAGGCAACATTATTACCAACCTCAATCCAATTGCACTCAAGATGCTGTCAGAAATGCCAAAATGCAATTATCCGGATCCTTCCACCTGCGATTCCAATACAACCGGAGCCGTCAATAACTTCTACCAGCCGGGCGTAGATCCCTCAACCGCGCAGAAAATTGACTTTCGCCTCGACCTGAACCAAAGCCAGAGGCAGCATATCTTCGGACGCTACACTTTCGTGCACTCCACCAACCAGCTCGTCAACGCCTTCGGCAATATGTGGGATCCGTTCTACGCGCAGAACATCACGAACGCCTGGAATATGCTACTGGGTGATAACTATACCTTCAATTCAAACACCATGCTTCAGGTCCGTGCCTCTTTTACGCGCCACCGTGAAAATCAGGGCGGCGATCCTGCGCAAAACGGATACGACATCACCCAGCTTGGTTTTCCCTCCTCGCTCGCGGCACAGGAGGTCTATAAGATACTGCCCACGGCCTTCTTCGTTGATGCCGGCGGCGGTGTTGGTGGAACCGCGAACGATAACACGTTTCAGTATGCAAGCGAAAATGCCGACGTGAACCTGACGCTTACCAGGGTGCAAGGCAAGCATCTATTCAGTGCCGGCTTCGAATACATGAAGCGGTTCCTGAACGTAGGTCAACCGCAAGCTCCCTCCGGAAACTACTATTTCTCTCAGAGTGCCACGGACCAGTCCACGGCCAACGGCGGCGGTGGTAGTGACTTTGCCTCCTTCCTTATCGGTATGGGCCAGCAGCCGGGAAGCGAAAGCTATAACTGGACCCGGGATCTATTCGTCGCGGAAGAAAACCCTTACTATGGAGCCTTTATCCAGGATACATATCACGCGCTCGAAAATCTAACGATTACTGCAGGTCTGCGCTGGGATGTCTTTGGTCCACGCACCGAGCGACACAACCGGATGGAGTATTTCAATCCCACCGCAAGCGGATCATCGAACGGCGTTTCGTTCACCGGTGCCGAAATCTATCTGGACGGAAGTCACCGCAAGCCCTTCACCACCAACATGGGCAATGTTGGGCCACGGCTTGGGTTCACCTGGCAGCCGCTTACCCATTTGGTGGTTAGCGGCGGCGCCGGCATCTACTACGGCCCGAGTCCGGAAGCGGTGGCGACCGGGTTTGCCAATAGCGATGGCTACTCATCAGTGACTAACTGGAATTCCACTTGTTATAACGCCGATGGGAACACTACGTTTTTTGGCAGTTCTGCATGCGCGGGTGCGGCATCCGGCAGCCCTGCTCCCAGCGTCACGGGCCCCTACTCGCTGAGCAACCCCTTCCCGGAGGGTGTGGTGCCGACGTTGACGAGTCCGCCGACTGGCCTAGCCAACAATCTCGGCACAACATTGAATACGGTTCTGAATACAGAGAGAACTCCCACCACTTATAACTTCAATCTTGGCATCGAATACCGTCTTCCAGCCGATTACATTCTCAGCGTCGCTTATGTAGGTAGCCGCGGACTCTTTCTTCCCATAGGAGCCGTTGACATTAATCAGCTTAGTATCCAGAAAATTCAAAAATACGGTGCATCATTGTGTGTTTTTCCCACCTCAGCCTGCCAGATGGTTCCAAACACGTGGGAATCGATCCAGCCTGCCACCAACGCGAATTATGGGTCGCCTACCGTGCCGCTTTGGGTGGCCGTGCAGGACTTTCCGCAGTTTGGGGACGGTAACTATGGGCAGGGGAATGGCGTCATTGTCAACGGCGATCCGATCGGTGACTCAGAATACAGCTCCATGCAGGTAAAACTCCAGAAGCGGCTTACGCGCAACTTCACAACGATTGATAGCTTTACATGGGGAAAGCTAATGACCGACGACTCCAATCCTCCATTATCTTTTGTCGGTTCTCACGATGGCGCCCCCCAGGATCAGAAAGACCTTCAATATGAACATGCGCTCAGTCCTCAGGACATCAAGTTCAATTTTACCGGCATGGTGTCCTATAGCCTGCCCATAGGTGCGGGCAGAGCGTTACATTTCGATAGCGTGGGTAACGCAATTCTTGGCGACTGGACAGTAAATGGAATCGTCTACCTTTCTAGCGGCATTCCGATTCCCGGTCCCAGCGCGGGATTGCCTGAGGAATATTTCAATCAGCGGGCGGACATGACCTGCAATCCCGGCAAGAATGCTCCGCACACGACAACGGCATGGTTTAATGCGAGCTGCTTCGCGGTACCATCCAGCCCATTTGTGCCCGGTACTGCGCCCGATTTCATGGGCGAGATACGTACCATGGGCGCGCGAGACCTCGATATATCAGTCTACAAATCTTTCCCGATGGGAGCAGAGCGAAACCTTCGTCTCGATATCTCTTCTTACAATGTTACCAATACTGTTCAGTTCGGCATGCCGAGTGTTCCTTCTATCTATGCGGTAGAAACGCAGCCCTCAATAGCGCAGACTTTCGGCCAGATCACGAGCGATAGAAATAGTCCCCGACAATTCCAGTTCGGAGCAAGATTCACGTTCTGAATATGTGACAAAGAGCGGGCCAGGAGTTAACCCCTGAATATCAGGGCCGAGATATGGCGCTTTCATGGCCATGCTTCCTGTTGATTGAGCGGTTCTTTGTGATGGGTGATGGTGTTGACAGAAGGTGCATCCCGTTGAGTAAAGGCAATGGCCGACAGAACGAAAATCATAGGAAAACATTCCAGGGTATAGCGTGGTTCGGGCGCCTCCAAGGTGGCCAACAATGCGCAGCGGAGTAAGACGAAGGCAAGCATTACCCCCCAGAAGGGTGGTCGCTTGACGATACCCCGCAGCGCGGCCAGCAGGAAAACCAAATTCAGAAATGCGTAGGCCGCCGCAAATGTTGTCTGACCAGGATGCTTCGAATATTGCCACCAGCGCAGTGCGACCGGGAGCATCTCCGTTCGCGGACGCAACCACATGTCCGCGAGACGCGCGACAGGTAGCTCCACGTAATACCGCAGCGGATGAGCCTGGAGGATGCATGTCGCCAGCCTTCCGAATCGGGCATCGATCGAGGGCGTAAGCACTTTCGCTCGGTTGTAGTCAGCCAGCAGCTTCAGCGTTGCTGCACGTACCCGGGGCGAAGAGAATGCTCGTGCCGGCAGGGTCGAGGCGCTGATTATATCTGTTCCTCCGTTCCAATAGATATCCGCTGTGCAGGCAAAGTCCATGCATATTGCCTTGGTCCAATGATTGAACCCGGGATTGGTGCTCTGGCCTGGATCGACCGCGTAACGCGGAGCCAATGGCTCGAACACGTGAAAGGTTTGCCAATTCCTGATGGTCCATGGAATGAAAGGAAGGATCGAAACCACGCCGGCGATGACCGCGCTGCGAAGCATGGGCTGTGCTCCCCAACGATGCCGGCCACAAAAATACAGGGCCGGGCAAAATGCAACGGCCAGCAAGGGCCCATCCGGACGGAGCAGGGCGGCGTAGCTCCAGGCTGCCGCCATCAAAAGCAGCCAGCGTTTCTCGGCGCTTTCGAGAAATCGGACAAATCCATAGAGCGAAACTGAAATGGAAAATAACTCAAGAGTTTCCGTAAGAGGTAGTGCCGCATAGTTGGCCGTGAATGGGCAAAGGCAGGACAGCCACAGCGTCCACCAGCCGGCTTTGCGGGACCATATTCGTGTTGCAGTGAGAGCAAGGATCAAACAGCCGCACAGGTCAATCGCAATCTGGACGAATCCAACCGCATTGTAGTGGTCTATATGAAACATCCAGAAACAGACGACGAGGAAGAGAGGATAACCGGGCAGGCGAAGCAGCGTGGGATGCATCCCTGTGGGCGCGTGGATGCCGTAGACCCCGTGAAGCATCCAGTTCTTGGCGATATCGCCGTAAACCAACGAGTCGCCGGCAACCATCGGATAACTGAACAGGATCCAGAGGCGCAATGCCGCCCCCAGAACCAACGCGAGCAGGATAAACCAGGACGACGTACGAAGGAGCCTCTGCGGGTGACAAAACGGCTGCCGGAAAGGCTGCGAGGCCGATGGAAGCGGGGCTCTGGATGTGTCTTGTGATGATCTGCGTTGTTTGCCGAATAACATCGTATGGTTAAGTACTGCGCGATGACCTCGAATGCAACAGCGTGTGAGCAATAGGCCTCGCGCGAATTCGCGGCTTGCTCCTGCCGACGTCCGAACTGCCCTTCTGGATTAGTCCGCGCGAGTGGGAGTGCTCGCGGTTGAGTTTAGCATCTGGAAGCCATCATTGCAGTCTGGGCGGGGAATTCGGTAGGGGAGCTGTGCTTCCCACGTTCGCATTGGCCTTACAAAATTAATCTAATGAAAGTTTTCTCGCACCCCCGTGCGCGAAGATAAGTGAGACAAGTAGCTCCCAGGAGATTGTTGAAACAGGCATTACATTGGGAGCCGTAGTTTAGGTGCGGTTCGTCTACCGGTCATGCGTGGAGACGAGTGAGTTCAGGATGGGATGTTCAGCTATGTTTCATTGGAGCAGCGGGTGCCTTCGAGTCATCCACCGCGAGCGATTCGGAAGCTGACCGATGTGGTGTTGGGAACGCAGAGCCCGGAGTTTAACGCATTGTATGCGAACTCGGGACGACCCTCGATTGCGCCAGAGTATATTCTTCGTGCCCTGCTGTTGCAGGTGTTTTACTCGGTTCGCTTGGAGCGGCTGCTGGTCGAGCAGATCAGCTACAACCTGTTGTTTCGCTGGTTTGTGGGTCTGGGGATGGGCGACCGGCTGTGGAACCACGCGCTGTTTTCCAAGAACCGCGACCGCCTGCTGAATTCGGAGGTGCGCAACAGTTCTTCGCGGAAGTGAACCGGCAGGCGAAGCGGTTCATGAACGACGAGCACTTCACGGTGGACGGTACGCTGATTCAGGCCTGGGCTTCGCAGAAGAGTTTCCGTCCGAAGGATGGCTCCAATGATGGTGATGGCGAGAACTTTCACGGGCAGAAGCGCGGCAACAAGACGCACCAGTCCACGACCGACAGTGATGCGCGGCTCTACAGGAAGAGCTACGGCAAGGAATCGAAATTAAGTTATCTGGGCCACGCCCTGGTGGAGAACCGTAACGGGCTGATCGCCGCCGCCACGGTGACGCACGCCGACGGGTACGCAGAGCGGGATGCCGCCCTGCTGCTGCAACGGAACCAGCAGAACCGCTCGCGCCGCATTACCGTGGGCGCCGACAAGGCCTACGACACGAAGGATTTTGTGCGCACGGCACGGGAATTAAGTGTAATGCCGCACGTGACCAGAAACGATAAAGGACGCAAGGGCAATCTGGACCGCAGAACGACTCGCCAGCCCAGCTATGCCGCCGGCCTGAGCCGGAGGTGGCTGGTCGAGAAGAGCTTTGGATGGCTGAAGGAAACCAGCCCGCTGCGCCAGGTCAAACTGCGAGGGGTCGAGAAGGTGGACTGGCTGTTCGTCTTCAGTCGCGCTGCGCACAACCTGCTCTGGGTGCCAAACCTGATGGCCCAACCTCCACCAAGACTCAGCCAGCAGTGTGCCTGAACTCCGGCATCGGGCCTCGGGGATGATTCCCGAAGCCCAAAATACCCCATAGACCCTGCCCAAAACAGCAGTTCGAACAAATTCTGACCCCGACAACAACCAAATCAACAGAAGATCCACCGCAATGCAGCGCTTTTCAACGAGTTTCTGGTTATCTGGCGAATAGCGCAGCGGTCACGGTAAGCTGGATTCACCCATGGGAGAGACAGCGGTTCTACTGATCGATTGCCCGGACCGAAGAGGCCTGGTGGCGGACGTTGCGGGCTTGCTCTACCGGCACGGCGCGAACATCGTCCATGCGGACCAGCACGTGGATCACGCGCAGGGCCGTTTCTTCATGCGGGTGAAATTCATGCTCGGGGAGCGCTCCGGTCAACACGGCGAAACGAACCTGCTGCATGGGAAGCTCGCCCAGGAGGCCCTCGCGGCGCCTGCCAATGCGGCGGCGCAGTCTCATCTCGAGCAATTCCGGATTGCATTTGCCCCACTGGCGGATTCGTCGGGGATGCGGTGGAATCTGATATCGAGCCAGCGACGGCCGCGCGTGGCATTGTTCTGCTCACATTACCTGCACTGTGTGGCGGACCTGCTCTATCGCTGGCGAAGCGGGGAACTGGCCTGCGAGATTCCGCTGATTGTCTCCAATCATCGTGCGGTTGAAGAGCTGGCGGGATTTTATGGAGTCCGATTTGAATACACGCCGGTCACCGCGGTCACCCGCGCCGAGGCCGAGCAGCGGCAAATTGAGATGCTCCGCGAGCTAAGCATCGATCTGGTGGTGCTGGCGCGCTACATGCAGATTCTTACCGGGCAGTTTGTCGCCGCCTATCCTACCGCAATCATTAACGTGCACCACTCATTTCTGCCGGCTTTCACCGGGGCCAGACCGTATCAGGCGGCGCACGCGCGCGGCGTCAAGCTGATCGGCGCCACCAGCCACTATGTGACCGAAGTACTGGATGACGGACCGATCATCGAGCAGGACGTGACGCGGATCTCGCACCGTGACCAGGTGGAAGATCTGGTGGCGCGAGGCAGGGACCTGGAGCGGATCGTATTGTCGCGGGCGGTGCGTTGGCATCTGGACCGTCGGATCCTCTGCCATGGAAATAAGACGGTTGTTTTCGATTGAACAATAGGCACTGCGTTTGCAGATCGGCTGAGCGCCCTCCCCGTGATTGATGAGCGAAAGTGCTCGGCGCGTGATAGAGCCGGCAACCTTAAAAACCTGACGCATACCCTTGACGGGGAGAATGCGAGAGACGACGGTTGCAATCAGAATCGCTGCAAGTGGCTGAATGGGCTTTCCTGTTCCAGGCTTTCTTTTTGAAGGCGCCGGCCAGATCAGAGTTCCCCCTCTCGAGGTTGAACGCCTATTGTTTGCAGGGTGTGACAAGTCTGCTTCCGCCTGAGATAAAAAAGCGCGAATCCAACATTTTCCGGGTATTATGCAGTTGCCAAGCCAGAAGACCGTCGATATAGGACGGCAGTATACTCCGCGATTCCACCTCGACGCCCGGTGTGAACAGGCGTGAACAGTCGCTGTGGAAAATTGTTCATAAGTTGTTTCTCTGGTGCGGATTAACAAGCCCCTTGGACGGTTGGAGGGAAGATTGCTAGTAGTTGAATGGTACCAACGATGAGGGATGTGAGAATTTGGAGATGCAGTCGGTAGCCTGGTGGCCTACCATTTCCGCTGTTGCGATTGCCACCTTCACGGACATTCGCAGCCGTAGGGTTCCAAACTGGCTGGTATTGCCTTTGATGGCTGCCGGACCGATAGTTTCCATTGTCGTGTCAGGAGGTCACGGTCTATTGGAGAGCTTTCTAGGTTGGGGCCTCGCGGTATTGGTTTTTGGCCTCTTAAACTGGTTGGGAGGAATGGGTATGGGCGACCTGAAGCTGATGGCGGCAATTGGCGCCTGGATCGGTCCCCGGCAGCTGTTTCTCGCGATGGTTCTTACTTTTCTGGCAGGCGGGTTGATGGCGATTGTCTGGTCGGTTTCAAAGGGTTTTGCGGGAGAGTTGTTTGATAATACGGGATCGCTGATGGGCTCTTGGAAAAAAGGCCTGAGCCCGCACAAGGAGCTGAACCTGAGCAACCCGTCAGCCAGAAAAATGCCATATGTTCCGGCAATTGCGGTGGGAGTTTCCCTGTCGTTTTTTGCCCATGTGAAATAGAGCAGGAGAACGAGAATGTCGCAAGAAAGTCTGTCTGCCTTGGATCTGTTGCTATCTGGCAAGACGCCAGCCGGGCGGTCTGGAGCTCAGGCATCAGAGGGACTGAAGGCGCACGCCTTGTCCATTGTCATCATTACTCCCGACGATGAGCGCCGGAAGGACTTCATGGCTGCCATGAATGCACTCCCGTCCCAGAATGTGAGGGAGTGCGAGACGTATCCCGAAGGGGACTTCCTGGAGAACCTTCTGAAGGAAGACCACGACATATTCATGATCGACCTCGATGGGAATCCCTCCCACGCGCTCTATCTGGTGGAGACGATCTGCTCCCGCAGCAGCGCAACCGTCATGGTCTCCTCTCGCGAGACCGACTCCGACCTGCTCGTGCAGTGTATGCGGGCTGGCGTGCGCGAGTTTGTGAAGCTCCCAGTGGAACAGGCCGCTCTCGAGGCGGCGATGATGCGCGCTCACGCACGACGGCCCGCCGATCGACCAACCCGCTCCTCCGCAGGCAAGCTGTTTGTCTTCGCAAGCGTCAAGGGCGGCTCAGGCGCAACGACGGTTGCCTGCAACTTTGCGGTCGTCCTCGCCCAAATGGCCGCGGCCAACAATCAGCGGTGCCTGCTGGTGGATTTCAGTCTGCCGCTGGGCGATGCCTCAATCCTCCTGGGGGTGTCTTCGGCCTATTCGACCCTCAATGCCCTGCAGAACTATGACCGGTTAGACTCCAACTTCCTCGCCGGCCTTTTGTCCAAACATGAATCGGGTTTGTATGTACTGGCTGCTCCCGATCGCTATGTCGGTGTCGACGCCTCCGAGGAGGCGCGTACGCGCCTGATTGCCGTCGCGCGCCAATCCTATGATTATGTGGTCCTGGATATGGGCAGCACGCTCGACCCATTGTCCCGCACGCTTTTCCGGGAAGCCACCACGAGCTACCTGGTGACGCAGGTCAGCGTCACCGAGCTGCGGAATTCCAATCGCATCATCTTGGAGTTTTTCCCGCAGGGCACACGCAGGCCCGAGGTGGTTTTGAACAGATTCAACCCCAAGTCATCGGGAATTGATGATGAGAGTATTCGCAAGGCTCTTACAATGGAGCCGCGATGGAGGATTCCGGGTGACTATATCGCGGTGCGCGACTCAATCAGCATGAAGAGTTCCGTGGCCCTGACCAAGTCGCCGATATCCAAGGTGATTCACCAGATGGTGGAAGACGCTTCAGGTTTGACGGGTGTGGCAACTTCTGGCTCCAAAGCCGGGATTCTGGGGCTTTTCTCAAAACAGTCAAAGTAGTGCCAAGCAATCAATAGCAATTAGGACGGACGGGCATTGGAAAATTCGAGTCTTGAAGCGCTGAAATCTGAAATTCACAGATCCCTGATTTCTCAGTTGGATCTGGAGAAGCTGTCACGGGTGGATTCCGGGCAGGCGCGGCAAGCTGTCTCGAGCATGGTCAACGAGATCATTCTCAACAAGAAGGTTCCGCTCAGCTTTACTGAGCAGGAAAAGATTCGCGTTGATCTGCTCGACGATGTATTTGGATTAGGCCCGCTCGAGCCACTGCTGGCCGATGAGACGATTTCCGACATCCTGGTCAACGGGAAAGACAACGTATTTATCGAGAGATCGGGCATCCTCTCCCGCGTTGAGGTAAAGTTCCGCGATAATCGCCACTTGTTGCAGATCATTGACCGCATCGTGTCTCGCGTCGGTCGCCGCATCGATGAATCCTCTCCGATGGTCGACGCACGGCTGCCGGATGGCTCGCGCGTGAACGCCATCATTCCACCTTTGGCGCTCGATGGTCCCTCCGTGTCCATCCGCCGGTTTGGAACCGGCCCTCTCGATGCGCAGCGCCTGGTTCAGCTGAAAACCGTATCTCCGGGTATGCTCGAAATGCTGAGCGCCGCCGTCAAGGCTCGTATCAGTGTTCTGATTTCCGGCGGTACCGGCGCCGGTAAAACTACCTTTCTCAATCTGCTGTCGCAGTATATCCCCCGGAATGAACGGCTTGTGACCATCGAAGACGCCGCGGAACTCCGCTTGCAAGTGGAGAATCTGGTACGGCTCGAGACACGTCCGCCCAACGTTGAAGGCAATGGCGCAATCCGGCAGCGGGAACTGCTCATCAACAGTCTGCGTATGCGTCCCGACCGGATTATCATCGGCGAGCTGCGCGGCGAGGAGGCCTTTGACATGTTACAGGCCATGAACACAGGTCACGAGGGCTCGATGACGACCATTCACGCAAACTCGCCGCGTGACGCCTTGTCGCGCCTGGAGTCGATGGTGGCCATGACGAACATGAATCTGCCCGAAAAGAGCGTCCGTCAGCAAATGGCATCGGCCATCGGCATCGTCGTGCAGGTTTCGAGAATGAGCGACGGCAGCCGTAAGGTAATGAGCGTTTCTGAAATCACGGGCATGGAAGAAAACATGATCAGCATGCAGGAGATTTTTGTCTTCCGTCGGAAGGGAATCGGCGCCAATGGCAAGGTGGTCGGCGTCTTCGAACCGACGCGTATTCGCCCCCGGTTTCTTGAGAAACTCCGGGTCGCGGGTCTGTTCCTTTCGCCCAGTATTTTCGAGGAAGTCGTTGAAGTGAAATAGGTGCGGTACTTATGATTGAACTCATCGTTATCGTCTTTCTCGGGGTGGCGTCGGTCGTGATCCTGATCATGTCGGCGACCGGCGGCTCCACGACGCGAATCTCAAAAGAGAGAATCCGGGTCCTGCAGTCGGTTCTTCTCCAGAGCCGGCGTACCCAGGAAGATGAAATTGACGTCGGCGATCTGCGTAAGACGGAAGAGTTGAGTTCCATCCCCTGGTTGAACAGCATCCTTTTGCGCTTCGAGGTCGTGCCCCGCCTCCGACTGCTGCTCTACCAGGCAAACATCCGCTGGACCGCATCGCTCCTGCTGCTCTTGACCGGTGCGTTTTTCATCATCCCCCTGTATCTCATCCAACTCGTACTCGGAAATTTCCCGATTGCTTTGCTCGCGGGCGCGATGCTCGCGTTCGCCCCGTGGTTCTATGTATTCAAGAAGCGCGAATTCCGGTTCAAGAAATTTGAGGCTGAGCTACCCCAGGCTCTTGACCTCATGGTGAGCGCCCTGCGCGTGGGACATTCGCTCAATTCCACACTGAGCCTGGTCTCCCGCGAGTGCGGTGATCCGCTCTCCGGTGAGTTCCGCATCTGCTTTGAGGAACAGAATTACGGCCTCGATTTCGGTACAACCCTGAATAACCTTATTACCCGTGTGCCGGTTCAGGATCTCAAAATGGTTGTGACGGCAATGGTGATTCAGCGTGAGACAGGCGGTAACCTTGCGGAGATTCTTGATAACACCGCAAACGTGATCCGGGAGAGGTTTGCATTGCAGCGTCAGGTGCGCACGCACACGGCACAGGGGCGGATGACCGGATGGATTCTCACCGCCTTGCCCATTGTGATTGCCACCTTGATGTTTTTCATCAACCCGCACATCATCACATCACTCTGGATTGATCCGTTGGGACGGAAGTTGGTATACGCCGGCGTTGTCCTGATCATGATTGGCGGGGTGATCATACGCAAGATTGTGAATTTGGAGGTCTAGGGCGACATGGGCTTGGCGATCATTATTTTTGTCATCTTGTTCGGCGTGGTCGTGGCTGTCGGATTGACCTTCTCCGCGCGTACTCCGATGGCCAAGCGCGTCGAAGACGTTGTGGCGGGCGCGCCCCAGGCACTGGATCTCGATCTCTCCAAGGGCGGCCAGCAGATTGCTTCGCCTTTCGCCAATCTGCTGGAGCGTGTCGGTACCAGTGTCCCGCAAGGGAAAAATGAGAATGCCACGATGCGCCAGAACCTGATACGGGCCGGATACCGGGAGGCGAATGCGGTCAGCATTCTCTATGGTGTCAAGCTTGTGTGTCCGATCCTGTTGCTGTTGCTGGTCATTTTCGCGTGGCACCCCTCCAGCTTTGTCCCCTACATTGCCGCCGTCGGCTTGGGCTATCTGCTGCCGGATTATGGATTGAAGCGGCTCATTCACGTCAGGGAGAAGAAGATCCGCAAAGGGCTCCCTGATGCGCTCGATCTGCTCGTGATTTGCGTTGAGGCCGGACTCAGCCTGGATCAGGCGCTTGCACGGACCACAAGGGAACTCCATGTCTCACATCCCGAGTTGAGTGATGAGTTGAATCTGGTGGTGCTCGAACAGGCTGCGGGCGCGGGCAGGGGAGAGGCCTGGAAGCACCTGGCCGATCGGACGCAAATCGACAGCGTCAGACATCTGGTAACTACCATTGTTCAGGCCGAGCAGTTTGGAACTAGCGTTGCGAAGACTCTTCGCGTACACTCGGAAACCATGCGCCTGAAAAGGAAGCAGAGTTTGGAGGAAGCTGCGGCAAAAACCAGCGTCAAACTTGTCTTCCCTCTGGTGCTTTTCATCTTCCCATCAATTTTGTTAGTAACTCTCGGTCCGGCCCTCATTACAATCTATAAGACTTTGCCGAAACTCGCTCATCCCTCTTAATAAAGGAAAGGAAAAACTCATATGGATTCCACTTCAATCATTCGCATCGTAGCAGGTGTGCTTGCTGTCGTTCTCTTGGCTATTGTGATTCAGCGCCGCAGAATGAAGGCGCGTTAGCAATTAGATCCCAGGTCTGGCCGTGTTTGGCGGCTGGGCGTCCAAAGGCTTTTCGCGAACACGCGAACTGGTCACGCTCGTGCATCCCAGGATGTGCAGGCACAGGCCCGTCGCCATCACAATGGGCGGATACAAGATCGATCCCCGTGTCGCGAAGTTGGCGGATCTGAGGCGTGCCAAGGCGGATTTGTCACTGGCACGTACAAATGCCGCAGCACGTTTCGCGGTTTGTCCATGCAATGAAGCCGCAATTCCCAAATTGTGTCCCGGTGCTTTGCGCGGAACTCGTTTGGGAAGTGCGGCCATTTACCCTGAAAGATGCAGGCATGGAACGGAAAAACTACTATGCGTATAACAAAACGCGTGATGCATTTTTGAGCCTTGGTATCTCTTTTGCCGATCGTGCGAACAGCTCCTTTTGGAGATCCCTCTCCGGGCGCGAGCTAAAAACCAACGAAGGGATCTGGCTCGCCAGCGCCAATCTTCGTCGCGACTCAGGTTGCGCCGGTCATTGCGATCGAATCTATCTGGACTCAGGGTTGCGCGTCGTCGACCTGGAAGAGGCAGTGCCTGGCGTGCCGTTGAGCACTAGATCAACCCCATTCGCCAGCATTCTCCTTCTCCCGGTTCACACCATTTTTGGTTCCCAGACTCAGCCCGGTGACCAGGTATTGATTGGCACAATCGAGGACATTGGCGCTATTCTGGATGGCACGAAGTCCGTTGTTGACAAGCCATTGGCAGACGGCAGAAATGTTGATAGGCAGACAAGGCAGGCTCCTATGAAATGGCTGTCGAAACTATTTTCGGGCCGGGACAGGCGCAGATCGAAAAGGCATTTCTCTCCTCCCTTGATGGCCTTCTATTGGGATGGAGGCATTCCCATCCCACATCCAGTCCCTGACATCAGTCGCACCGGTCTGTTCGTCAAAACAGCTGATCGCTGGTTCCCGCGTACCTTGCTCCGTGTCACCTTGCAAAAACAGTCCGAGGATCCTGAAATGCCCGACGAAACCATTACGGTGCAATGCAGGGTCGTTCGAACTGGAGATGACGGAGTCGGCATGGCTTTCATGCTTGCCGAGGAAGATCGAGAGAGCTTCGGTCTCAGTCTGGGCTCCCTCGCGACACGCAAACAGCTGAATCGCTTCTTTGAGGATCTGGTTGCGGACGCGAATGGCCTGCCCGTCATGGAAAATCCCTATCTGCCGTTCCCGGAACTGGTGGAAACTGGAAAACAGTTCAATCCCGACGATCTGACCGCGGGACAAGACAACGCCGATCCGGACGGGGGGCGCGAAAACTCGTCGCTCTGAGGCCGATTTCGTGAGCCTAAGCTGCGGAAGGCGACCGACTGGCCAGCTATCCTTCCCGTCGGATTTCCCCTATTCAGGGATGGCTTCTCCTGCACGCAGAAACTTCCTGGAGATGCCGCGTGGCGCGTAGTCTATCGCGCTGCGTTCCAACGCAACCTGCGCCGGGACTCAGTTGGCCTGGTTCGGAATAATTAACAGCACTTCGACCTCGGTCGGAGCTCCATTCAGGGTGGCCGGGCGGAACTGCCATTGTGTCAGCGCCTTCAAAACCAGTTTTGCAAGACTGAACCCTGGCGGGAATGCCACCGTCGGATGGATCAGCTTCCCATCTTTGTCGATGAATCCGTGAACCAGCAGGGCCTCGGAGTTCAGTTCTGAAGGAGCAAAATTGGGGCGGAGAAGGTCATAGGGGTAAGGGGCGCCGAGCGGCTCCTGCAGTTGTTCCGGCGTTGCTGTTTTCGGAAGTGAGTACTGGAGAATCCAGTTCGTCCGCGTCCCCACATTGATGTATACAGTATAGGCGTTGCGGCCACTCCATAAATCGGCGGTCTCCGGATACTCCTGCTCCGAAGAGTCCCCCATCAGCACCGCTCCGAATCGGCCCGTCTTCGGTTTGCTCAGATGGGTAAAAGTGATCTCGTTTCCAGTGCCGTTCGCGGCAATGGCCGCGTTTGGCTGCGGATTCACGGTGGCCGCCAAACCCACCTGTCCTGCCGTGGAATTCTCCCCCGGCGTGGCCGTGTTACGTGCGACCTTCATACGGCTCGAAGAGTTCGCCTTCGCGGCGGCCACCAGCTTACCATTCGTTCCCTTGCCTGGCGTCTGGGCGGGCAACGCACTCCGGCCCGGCCGATTTCCTACGCCAATTCCAGGCGTCTTGTACAACTGACCGGCCGTTAACGACCCCTTGGCCGGAGTCTTCTGCACCTGATTCTCAGTCTGCGGAATCACGATGTTGCCCTTCACGAGCTTGAGATCGGAAATGGCAAGCAGTCGAGTGGGCGTGGGAGCCTCTTTCGTGGGAGACGAAGTCTCAACAATCTCGGCGTCTGTCGTCGGGTTGTCCAGCTTGTAGGGCACCGCAGTGGCTGCCGGCAGCACAACTATGGGATTCGAAATGGCCGTGGCGCTCACCATCATGTCGGCCACATGGACTTCCGCATTGGGCAGCGTCAGCAATTGCGGCGTGGGAGCCGATGGATTCGGATGAGGCGGCGGCGTAAAGACCGAGCGCGTAATCTTGGGATGGGCCGCTGTCAAAAGAACGGTGGGGATCACCGAATGCACCGGTGGCGGAACATGATTGGCATGCGCCTGGAGGATCGTTTCAGGGCCCTTCTTGAACTTGTGATTCGGAGGCAGTACCCGGCGCCGCGGCCGTGGTATTCCGCCCGGCGACTTCATTGCCTGTGTGCGATCGGGATTGTACCGAAGGCCGCTTTCGCCCGAGCTCGCCGCGCTGCGCGAAGGGTTGTAGTTCAGGATGCGTACTACCGAAAACTCCTGGGGAGGAACATGCACTACATGCGGCACGGCTACCTTCATCAGCACAAAGAGCAGCCCGATCGCGCCAAAGTGCGCGAACACCGAAGCGACCATGGAAGGCGAGCCTGCCTGGGCAATCTTCTGCTCAGAGAACAGCGAAACAATGCTCGATGACATCGAACCTCCGGTGATGGGGAACGCCGGCGGATGACGAGCTGGCGATTGGCGCGGTGCTCGGCGGGCTTGGGGGCAGTGTACCGCGAGCCCGGGTGGAAGAGAAGTGATTTCGAGTACCTTCCCAGCGGCGGGAACCTATCTGAAAACCTTCGCCCTCGCCTGGGGGTGTTCCCGTTGGAGACACATGAAACCCGGGTGGTAAACATCTGTCCACACTTTTCCTGTTGCAGTTTCCCGGATTTCCAGCAAGAATGCCGTTGAAATGCTGGACAGCAAAACAGTGGCTTCCCATGCCTCGGTTCATACTCTTTCGTACCTTCATGACTGCTTTTCAGCAGGGCGTTCGATGCACTTTCGCTTTATTCTGGGGAAGCGTTTAAATTTGGCAGTTAGATTGCCGATGGTCCAAATGAATTTCCGCGCAAAGGTCGCCGCATGACTCGTAGACTTGCCACCATCCTGCTCACTGCACTTGTAATTGCTGGCCTCAGTACCTACCTCGTAGTTCGAATCGTCGGGAACCGTATGAAGAATCCCGTCGTTAGAACCACCACGGTCATTGCGGCTGCAAGTGATCTTCCAATTGGGACGATCATTACACCAAATGATCTGGGGACCACGGAAATCGCCGGAACCCTTCCACCCGGCGTCTTCTTCAAGCAAGCGGATGTACTGGGCCGGGGCGTGATTTCACCCATCTATAAAGGTGAGGCAATCATCGACAGCCGACTTGCGGCCAAAGGGGCCGGCGGCGGTTTGGCCGCCACCATTCCGCCCGGCATGCGCGCCTGCGCCGTGCGCGTCGATCAGGTCGTGGGCCTGGCCGGCTTCGTCACTCCCGGTAAGCACGTGGACGTTCTAATCTCCGGCACCCCGCCGGGCAGCACTATGGGAAACAATCCTGAAGTATCCACTTTGCTGCAGAACGTCGAAGTCCTGTCGGCAGGCACTAATCTTCAGAGAGACGCAAATGGCAAGCCCGAGCCGGTGCAGGTGGTCAACTTGCTGGTAACTCCGAAGCAGGCCGAATTGCTGAGCCTTGCCTCGACGCAGACCCACATTCAGCTCGTCCTGCGGAATCCCTTGGACACCAAGAAGGACAAACTTCAGAATTACGCCCTCGCCAATCTCTACGAAGGCGGAAATATCCCCAAGCGGCCTGTCTATACTCCTCAGCCGGTTTCGCACCGTGCAGCCCCTCCTCCGCCCTTTGTGATGGAAGTGATCAACGGAACAACCCGGAGCAATGCCCAGTTCGCTCCCACTAAAGGAAGACCGTAAGCATGAGCGCAAACAGATCATTCCCAGTCACGGGTGTTTTCGCAACCATTCTGCTCAGCACAGCGCTTTGCAGCGCGCAGGCCGTTAGCACAAACTCCTACGGTGAAGCCAGGCAGGCAACCAACGACCTCTCGGTAACAGTCGGCAAGTCCGTTCTGATTGATACCCCTAAGCCGATTGTCCGCGTAGCAGTCGGTCCCGGGAAGGTCGCCATGGTACAGGGCATCAGTCCTACAGAAGTCCTCGTGAATGGCGAAAAGGAAGGGCAGACCAGCCTTATTGTTTGGGAAGAAGGCGGTCAGAAGCAGTTCTTCAGTGTAGCCGTTCAGCCCAGCGACGCGAGCATGGATGCCAAGCTTCGCGCCGTTCGACAGGAAATGTACGATGCGCTGCCAAATCAGCACATCATCGTCTCCGGCTTCGATGGTACCGTCTTTCTGCGCGGAACAGTGACTACTTTGGACGCCTCCAACCGCGCGAAAGAGATCGCAGCCGCCGCCGGCAAAGTCGTGAACCTGCTTTACGTGAACGTGCCCGCCTCGAAGCCGCAAATTCTCCTCAAGGTGCGCTTCGCCAGTCTGGATCGCTCGAAGGAACGCCAGCTTGGCCTCAACCTCTTCAGCACTGGTATAACCAACTCAATTGGGCAGATCAGTACGGGACAGTTCAGCCCGCCCACTGTCGCCTACTCCCCTTCAGGTGGCGGGATGGCCACCATCACCAATGGCCTGAACCTGCAAATCTTCCGGCCCGACATTAACCTCGGTGCCACCATTCAGGCTCTGCAGACCATGGGAGTCGTCCAGGTGCTCGCGGAACCGAACGTGCTTGCCGAAGATGGCAAAGAGGCCAGCTTCCTGGCCGGCGGCCAGTATCCGTATCCGGTGGTCCAGAATAGCGGCGCCGGCGGCTCGCCAACCGTGTCCATCGCGTTTAAGGAATATGGCATTCAGCTCAACTTCATCCCCACCATCACGCCGCGTAACACCATCCATCTGCAGGTGGCTCCCTCTGTCAGCGCGCTGGACTATGCCAACGGCATCACGCTGAATGGTTTTCAGGTTCCGGGCATCGATGTACGGGACGTGAAAACCGATGTCGAGCTAAAGAACGGCCAGAGTTTTGTCATTGGCGGATTGTTGGATAACCGCGATACCAAGACCTTCGAGAAGATCCCCTTTATCGGAGATATCCCCATTCTCGGCAGGTTCTTCCAATCCGTACAGGACACCAAGAACAACACCGAACTGGTCGTGATCGTCACACCCGAGATCGTCAAACCGATCAAGCCCGGCCAGCCCCAGCCCACGATCACCTATCCGGATAAATTCCTTCCGCCGACCGACAAGAATCCCATGCGGAATCCGGAGCCCGCGGTTGCGGTCACGAAGAAGCCTCCTGAGGCTATTCCCGTGGAAAAGCTGGAGGAGAGCTTGAAACCTGAAAAGCCGCTTTCCGCAAGTTCAGGTACCTCCACGGCCGGAATGGGGATGAGCACCGGCGCGGGAGCCGGTGCCGGTGCCGGCGGAGCTCCGTAGCGTGGCTGACATGACTGAGATCTCTGCATCGGGCGCGACCGGCCGATCTTATCTGCCGAACCTGCTCAGGATCTTCCGTAAGGAACGCCGCGTTCCAGAGTTGGTTGCGGCCTTCAACCAGACGCGAAGCAAACACCTGGCAACTCACCTTGAGGTCGCCGATGACGCGTACACCCGCTGCAAGGGGCTGCTGGGCCGCGATCAATTGGAGTCCGGACGCGGTATCTGGATATATCCGTGCGAGTCGGTGCACACCTTTGCCATGCGCTTTCCGATTGACCTCGTCTATCTCGATCGGCACTGTGTCGTGAAGAAGGTGCGCTCCGGTGTGCGCCCCGGACGATTGTCCGCATGCCTTTCAGCAAGATCGGTGATCGAACTCCCCGCCGGGACAGTTGCATCGACGGGCACCCTGGCAGGGGACCATATCTCAATCAGGGTAGAGAACGGCCCGGAAGACCTGCTTCGGACTCCCGTGCACCAGATTACACGGGTATAAAACTGGTTACTGTAAGTTTCCCCCGGAAATAAGGCGGCCTTCGGGAAAATAGGTCGAGGAGCTTAGAAGTGTAAACAATTGTGTTCTACTGTGACCCGGTGTACACGCTCAAATGTGATTCGCGGTGTTTCTATAGATGCTGCTGGGAACTGCTGGGATGTAGTTCGACTTGCAAAATGTGGCAATTTTGTTGCTACACGGTGGCTATCTGAGGTAAAAGGTGTTCAAACAGTTGTTACCCGAGTACGGGGGGGGCGACATGACGGCAAAACTGAATCTGATTATGCTGCGTCTCTGGCACAAACTCAAGAGCGATGAAGCACAGGACCTGATTGAGTATGCTTTGCTCTTGGGATTTATCTCCCTGGCGGTGGTTGCTTCCTTTGAACCGTTCGGGAAAATCATCTACGCGTACTACTCGATCATAAAATCCGAGTTAAACAACCTGCACATTGCCTGATGCGCTCGACCTCACCTGCTGTACGCCAAAGTCAGTCATCGAATGGCGCGCATCACATCAGCCGGCTTCCACATATCCTCCCTCGGCCTACGGCCGCCAATCTCCTCTTGGTCATCATTGATTCCGCTTCGAGCCAAACGCTGGGCGCTGTTTGTTGTTCGGCCTCTCCTGCCAGGTACTCTCTTCGCGGATGAGGCATGCACGCCATTCCGACTCAGGGACGCGTCTCCAGTAGGCCGCATCCGCTGGATCGTTCCTCTTTCCTATCCGCGAAATCGATAGTGGCCAGGCAGCCAAATAGCGGAGCGTCACCTGGCTTGGATTTCTCCCCGAATAGCTCCCCGTCCCGGCCAGTACCCGCGGCCAGGGTGGTTCCAGGATAATTGCGCCCCGGAGTAACAACTCGACGGTCGCTGCGACCAGGAAGCAGCAGCGGCCCCTGAAGATTCCCATTACGGATATAGCGATCTTGGAATCGCGATAAGCTGACAAATTAGTCATCAATCCCGCTGCCAGGTAGCATTTTCCGGCTGACCGGATACACAGAAGATGGTGACCAGGAACAACTCCGCGGTTACTAGCGTGTTACTGTTTGGGGAGTTTCAACACCGGTAGGGGATGACCTCAATCTTCCACTTGGCGTTCGCAATTATATGCTTTTCTCTTTGGTGATTTGCTTGCATAATGGCCACTAGAGATCGTCAAACGATGGTCTTCTCAATTTTTAAGTGCGAGGAAAACGACATGAACATGCTCTCTATGCTGGCTCTGAAGGTTCAGATGCTTCTGGATCGTGAAGAAGGCCAGGACCTGATTGAATACGCTCTGCTGGTCGGCTTTATCTCCCTGG
>CAZWSD010000011.1:0-24639 GCA_964636535.1 uncultured Acidobacterium sp.
GGGGCCGAGGGCGCCGTCGAGGAAGGGCTTGCTCCAGTCGGTGACGACCTTGGCGGGGTCAAAGTCATAGATGCTGCCGAGGCCGTGGCACTGGGGACAGGCCCCGAAGGCGCTGTTGAAGGAGAAGCTTCTGGGTTCGAGCCTGGGGACGTCGAGGCCGCAGTCAGGGCAGGCCATGGAGGACGAGTAGAGGGTTTCGCCCTGGGTGGTGGCGACCAGGACGAGGCCGCCTGCCATGCGGAGGGCGCTTTCGACGGAAGCGAGCAGCGCCTTTTCGATGCTTGGCTTGAGGACCGAGCGGTAGATGATGGCGTCGATGGTGTGGTTTTTACGTTTTTCGAGGTCTAAGGGCTCGGAGAGGTCGAGGAGTTGGCCGTCGACGCGGGCGCGGAAGCCCTGCTGATCGAGTTTGTCGAGGAGTTCTTTGAATTCGCCCTTGCGACCGCGGACAACGGGGGCGTAAATGGTGACGCGCTCGCCCGCGCCGAGGGCGAGGATGCGTTCGACGATCTGCTCGGGGGACTGTCTCGAGATGGGGCGACCGCAGTTGGGGCAGTGGGGGGTGCCGACGGAGGCGTAGAGGAGGCGGAGGTAGTCGTAGATTTCGGTGATGGTACCGACGGTGGAGCGGGGGCTGCGGCTGGTGGTTTTCTGATCGATGGAGATGGCGGGGCTGAGACCTTCGATGGAGTCCACGTCTGGGCGTTCGATTTGGTCCAAGAATTGCCGTGCATACGCCGATAGAGTTTCCACGTAGCGGCGCTGGCCTTCTGCGTAGATGGTGTCAAAGGCGAGCGAGGACTTGCCCGAACCGGACAGGCCGGTAACAACAGTGAGGGTATTTCGCGGTATTTGTACGTTGACATCGCGCAGATTGTGCTGGCGAGCCCCGCGGACAGTGATGTGAGTGATGGGCATTCGTTAGGTGAATGAACTATGAAAAGCGTGCGGGATGAATGTAACTTTTACGCTGCTGTTAGAGGCCATCAGCAGGAAATGAGAAGTGACCGAGGTACCGCAGCTTTCTGTGGGTATCTTAGTGGGCAACAGGAAGGGGGGTCAATTTATGGGAACTTCCTGCGAGAATGAATAGCAACAGTGCGGGGACGCAGGTTTCTGCATGGGACGAGATAGGGGCACGGTAAGAATGGGGAATATGCACGAGGTATTGAGTACATTCCTGCTGATTGTTGCATCGCTGGGATCGCTGGCGTTCGGGGTGCTGGTTGCCTACGGGATGGCTCGGGCAGCATTCGTGGTGTTCCGGATCCACTCGCGTTCGGTAGCACAAGAGGCAGCGCGGAAGGCTTCTCCGCTGCACACGTAAGGGCAGGCGTTCGCGGCGCGGAGCTGTCTTGTTTTCCGGTACGGGCACGCGGATCCGGTGTTGAATCCACTTTCGAGAAAAATTGAAAACAGCGAAGGTTTTGGGGCTGCCTTAATGTGAGGGGCTTTGGTTTCGCGCGTGCATGGCTTCCATTTGCCGGAGTAACTGCTGAGGTGTGGGGACGGTGCGGGGCGCTCCCGGGGCGGTCTGGACGGGGGCGTTTGGAGGCTGGTATGCGGGCCGAGGTTCGGATTGAGGTTGCGGCAAGGTATTTTGCGGGGCAGGCTGGATGCTTTGGACGGTCTGCGTGGCTTCTGGCATGGAGCCAGCCGTGCCAGCAAGGACCAGGGTCTTCGGCATTCCGTTGGGGGCAGCGCCGAGGAGCAGGTAGTTGAAGCTGAAGCCGGATAGAAGTTTGGAGAGCACGGCGTGGGGCTGACCGGGGCCGTAATCGCCGAAGACGCGGTGATCGCCGGGGTAGCCCTCGATTTTCATTCCGGTTTGGGCGGTGATGGCCTGGAGAATCTGAAGAAGGGTGGAATTGCGGGCGTGGATGGAGAGCTTGCCGTTGTGAAAGGCGACGGTGGCGGCGGTTGGGGCCTGGGCGGCGAGCGAAAGAGAGGCTTGCGAGGGGGCGGTTTTTTGCGCGATGGTGGGGGGTAGTTTGTGAACTTGTGCGGCCAATGGCGTTACGGCACACAGAGTGCAAGCAGAAATCAGGCATGACGCAAGGAAGGGTCGCGACGGCAGCGAATGTGCGCGGGCGGTTCTGATGAAGGGCGCCGGCGATTTGAGGAATTGCATCATGAGGTTCGGCGGGGTTCGGGCTTTTGTTGCTCCCTGTGTACTAGACTAGCAGTGACCCGAGTTCGCTCACGAGGGCGCGGTGATTGCCTATGTTTAGATGTAGAAGCTGCAGAGTGGGAATGATTACAAGTCTCTGGCGGCGATGCGGGTGGTTGGTGGGCGTGGTTCTGGTAGGCATGCCGGCCGCGTATGGGGTGTCCTGTAAGACGCAGTCGATGATGACCGGGCCAGAGCGCGATGCGATTGTGAGTGCGTCGCGGGCGCTGATTGGGGACGTACAGCAGGGGAACACGGAGGCGCTGCGGGCGGCGACGATTCCGGCGATTGCGAAGGATTTCAGCGCGATCGAGAGTTCGGCGCAAAATCTGCAGCCGCTGATTGCGCACGCTACCATAACGGTGGATAACCTGTACCGGCTTGACGCGGCGGATGTTGCGCCGGGGACGGCGGAGACGGACTTCAGCTGCGGGCTGCCGGGCTCTTTGATGAGCGTGGGGCTGAGCTTTCACAATTTGCCGTCGGGGCAATTTGCGGTGGCGATACTGCATGCGACGGGCGTGCCGCAGCCGCAGATGTTGACGCTGGTGCTGCAGCAGGTGAACGGGCAGTGGGATCTGGCTGGATTCTTCAGCCATCCGATGACGCTGGGCGGGCACGACGGGATCTGGTTCTGGACGCAGGCGCGGGGGTATGCCGAGCGGCAGATGAAATGGAACGCATGGCTGTATTACCAGACGGCAAAACAGCTGCTTCGGCCGGTGGCATTCTTAACAAGCCCGAACCTGGAGATGCTGGAGCATGAGGCGGCGGCGGTGAAGCCGGGGGAATTTCCGGGGAAGAAGCCGATGGTGTTGCAGGGTGTGAGCAGCAGCTTTGCCGTGACGGAGATGACGGCTACGGATGCGCTGGGGCCACTGGATTTGAGCGTGCAGTATACGCCCGACGGGTCTCAGGCAGGGCAACTGAATGACCCGGTGAAGGCGCGCGCGCAGGTGATGAAGGCGATGCTGGCGTTGCTGGCCGAGCACCCGGAACTGCGGGTGGCGTTCCACGGAATATGGATGCAAGCCGAAGAGGGTGGATCGTCGGCGTACGCGCTGGAACTGCCCATGAATGAGATCCAGCCGGAGGCGAGCGCGCCCGCGGCTGGGAGGGGCGGAAGCGTATTGAGGAAAGACACGACCCATGGCCAACGTGATTGAGAAGGAGCTTTCGCAGGCGATTGCGGAGCGGCGTGCGACGCCGAGCTTTACGGGCGAACGGATTCCGGAAGAGGACCTGCGGCGGATTTTGCTGGCGGGACTAAATGCGCCGAGCGGGTACAATCTGCAGCCGTGGCGATTTGTGGTGGTGCATACGCCGGAACAGCGGAAGCGGCTGAGGGCGGCATGTTTTAACCAGGCGAAGGTGGAAGAAGCGTCGGCGGTAATTGTGGCCTGCGGGGATCTGGATGGGTGGCGGAACGGGGACGTGGAAGAGATGCTGCGGATGGGACTGGCCAACGGCATGCCGGAGAACTATGCCGACCTTGCGAAGAAGAATATTCCGCAGTACCTCGGGCATCATCCGAACCTTGAGGCGTGGCTGAGCCGACACGTGATGATCGCGCTGACGACGATGATGTGGATGGCGGAGGTGATGGGCTACGACACGGCTCCGATGGAGGGTTTTGAGCAGGAGAAGGTGGCCGAGGTGCTGCAGTTGCCGTTGAGTTATCGAGTGGTGGCGCTTCTGGGGCTGGGGCATCGCAAAGGGGCGGACAAATATTTTGGTGGGCGGTTCAAACCTTCGCGGCTGGTATTTGACGATGAGTTCGGGAAGCCGCTGAACTTCGAATGAAGCGAGAATATCCCGAGGCGCCGATTGTGGGGGTGGGCGCGGTGATTGTGCACGCGGGTCGGGTGCTGCTGATCGAGCGGGGGCAGGAGCCTCTGAAGGGGGAATGGTCGCTGCCTGGCGGCGCGCTGGAGGTGGGCGAGAGGCTCGAAGAGGGCGTGGTGCGCGAGGTCGAGGAAGAGACAGGATTGCGCGTGGAGACGGCGGGCGTGGTGGAGGTTTTCGACCGGATTTCGCGCGATGACGCAGGGCGTGTGCGGTACCACTTTGTGCTGGTGGATTTTCTATGTCATTTGAGGGATGGAGAGCGCGCCGAGGCGGTGCAGTGCGCGAGCGACGCGGTGCGGGCGCGGTGGGTGGGTCCGGATGAGCTGGGCGGCGTGCGGGATTTTACAGTGAAGGTGATTCGGAAGGCACTGGCGCTGGAGTCGGGGATGCGCGGTGAAGGTTGAGGTAGAGGCGAAGCCAGGTCTGGCGGGCGCGGCGGCGGCGTGGGCGAGGCTGCGGTGGTGGGTTGTGGCGGGCGGAGCCGGAGTTGTATCCGTGGCGGTTTCATTATTGCTTTACGGAGTGCTGCATCCGCTGCGGCTGGCGAATGAGGCGGTGAATGTACGGCTGGCGCTGGCAGGGATTAAGAGCCGGTACGTGGTGGTGGACGGGTATCGGATTCACTACTACGAGGGAGGGCCGGCGGCGACGGAGGCTAGTCCGCCGGTGGTGCTGGTGCACGGGCTGGGCGGCTACGCGGAGCAATGGGCTGGAATCATGATGCCGTTGGTGGAAGCGCATCGCCGGGTGTATGCGATGGATTTGCTGGGGTACGGAAAGTCTGCCAAGCCGAGGGATGCGGCGTATTCGATCCTGGAGGAGGCAGGGATGGTAGAGGGATTTCTTCGGGCGAAGGGGATTAGGGATTACGACTTGGTGGGCTGGTCGATGGGAGGATGGGTGGCGACGCAGGTAGCCCTGAACCAGCACCAGTCCGGACGGGTGCGGCGGCTGGTACTGATGGACAGCGCGGGGCTGAAGTATCAACTGGACTGGAATCCGAACCTGTTTGTGCCGGATACGCCGGCAAAATTGAAGGCCCTGGACAAGCTGCTGTTTGTGAAGCCTCCGTCGCTGCCGGGATTTGTGCGGCGGGCGGTGATTCGGGAGTCGTTGCGGGAGGGATGGGTGGTCCAGCGGAGCATGGATTCGATGCTAACGGGGCTGGACTTGGAGGACGGCAGGCTCGGCGAACTGAAGATGCCGGTGCTGATCGTGTGGGGTGCGGAGGACCGGATTATTCCGCTGAGCGTGGGGGAGCGGATGCATGCGGAGATTCCGCAGTCGGAGATGGATGTGTTTGCGGGGTGCGGGCATCTTGGGCCGGTGCAGTGCGCGGGACGGATTGCGCCGAAGGTGATTGGGTTTCTGGATGGGAAGCAGGGTGGGTAGATATTTCTGATCCCAGCGAAGCGGAGCCTGGATGGGCGACGCGATGAATTCTCCGAGCAAAAAGGAAACCGCAGAACCTTCGACTTCGCTCCCTCAGGGGAGGTTTGCTCAGGATTACAACTTGTTTTTATTGGTCTGGTTTCCAGACGTAGGCGTTGGGCTGGGGCAGGCCGATGTGGGCGAGGACGCGGTTGACGAACTGACGGGCCATTTCTGCTGAGTCAACGGGTTTGTTGTAGAAGCTGGGGATGACGGGGAAGATGGTGGCTCCGGCGTCGGCGGCGAGCGACATATTGCGCAGGTGAATCTTGTTGAAGGGGGTTTCGCGCACGCAGAGGGTGAGCGGGCGGCGCTCCTTGAGGCAAACGTCGGCGGCGCGTTCGATGAGGTTTTGGGCGAGGCCATTGGCGATAGAGGCGAGGGTGCCCATGCTGCAGGGGAGAATGATCATTCCGCTGGAGGGGTAGCTGCCGCTGGCGATGGGGGCGCCGATGTCGCTCTCAGGATGCTGGAAGATTTTGTTGGAGGGATGGCCGAGGAGTTTTTCGGCGAGGTGGTTGCGGCCGCTGAGGTCCAATTCCTCGGCGAGGACGCGGAGGGAGTTTTCGCTGGCGACGAAGTGGACGCGGGCGACGCGGGAGTCGGCGTCGAGGAGACGCAGGAGGGTCTGTCCGAAGACGGACCCGCTGGCGCCGGTAAGGGCTACGGTGAGGTTCTGGCCGGATTCCGGGTGCGCGCCCTGGGGATGCTCTGCTGACATGGATTACTCCACTCCGAGGACGCGCTCGAAGATGGCGTCTACGTTGTTGAGCTGGCGGTGGAGGTCGAAGGTGTGGGCGAGTTTTTCCGGTGTGAGTTTGGAGGTGATTTCGGGGTCGGCGGCGACGAGGTCGCGGAAGACGAGGTCGTTGTTCCAGGCGTTCATGGCGTGGCGCTGGACGAGGCGGTAGGCGTCTTCGCGGAGCATGCCGGATTCGGCGAGGTCGAGGAGGATCTGGCCGCTGAAGATGAGTCCGCCGGTACTTTCGAGGTTTTTCTGCATGCGCTCGGGGAAGACGAGGAGCTTTTCAATGAGGCCGGTGGTTTTGGCGAGCAGGTAGTCGGTGAGGATGGTGGAGTCGGGGAAGATGACGCGCTCGACGGAGGAGTGGGAAATGTCTCGCTCGTGCCAGAGGGCTACGTTTTCGTATGCGGCCTGGGCGTTGGAGCGGACGACGCGGGCGAGGCCGCAGATCTGCTCGCTGACGATGGGGTTTTTCTTGTGGGGCATGGCCGAGGAGCCCTTCTGGTTGGGCGAGAAGTACTCGGATGCCTCGCGGACCTCGGTGCGCTGGAGGTGGCGAACTTCAGTAGCTATTTTGTCGAGGGTGGCGCAGAGGATGGCCAGCGTGGAGATGTATTGCGCGTGGGTGTCGCGCTGGATGACCTGCGTGGCGATGGGCGCGGGCTTGAGTCCGAGGTGGGCGCAGATGCGCTCTTCATGATGGGGGCTGAGATGGCCGAAGGTGCCGACGGCGCCGGATAGCTTGCCGACGCGCATCTGCTCAGCGGCGGCGTCGAAGCGGACGAGGTTGCGCTGCATTTCCGCAAACCAGTTGAGGAGCTTGAGGCCGAAGGTGGTGGGTTCGGCGTGGATGCCGTGGGTGCGGCCGATGCAAGGGGTGTGCTTGAATTCGAGGGCGCGGGATTTGAGGACGGCGAGCAGGGCGAGGATGTCTTCGCGGATGATGGCCGAGGCGGCCATGATCTGGAGGGCCTGCGCAGTGTCGACCACGTCGTTGGAGGTGAGGCCGTAGTGGAGCCAGCGGGACTCTGGGCCGATGTTTTCAGCAACGGCGGTGGTGAAGGCGATGACGTCGTGGCGGACTTCGGCTTCGATTTCCTGAATGCGCTCGACGGAGAATTTGGCGCGATCGCGGATGGCGAGCGCGGCCTCAAGGGGGACGATGCCGTCTTCGGCGAGGGTGAGGCTGGCGGCGGTTTCGACTTGGAGCCAGAACTGATATTTGCTGTGGTCGGTCCAGATCTGGCCCATCCCGGGCCGTGTGTAGCGCGCGATCAAATGAAGTCTCCTGTTGCAGTCACGCCTTATTTTATCGTCTACGCATCTCAACGGTTTAATCGTACGTTGAGGGGCGAAAGGATGTATCGATGGCAGAGGAAGTGGTGACGATTGCGGAGTTCAACGAGCCAGTGGAGGCCAAGATGGCGAAGATGCGGCTGGAGTCGGCGGGGATTGAGGCATTTTTGTCGGGCGAGAATGCGCGGATGATGGAGCCTGGTTTGGGTCCGCTGCAGCTGCAGGTGAAGGCCGAAGACGAGGAGGATGCGCGGGCGATCCTGGCGGACAGGGGCGAGCCGACTGATGAGGAGATTGAGGCTGCGGGCGAGCCGTAGCAGGTTTTCAGGTGAGATGCCGCTGGGGCAGGAGCTGAAAGAGGGCGGCGAGTTGGTTGGCGGTGAGGGCCTCGGCGCGCGCGGTGGGCTGGATTTCTGCGGCGGCGAGCGCGGAGGCGACTTCGGAGGGATTCCATCCGGAGGCGCGGAGGTTGTTGGCGAGGTTTTTGCGTTTTTGGGCGAAGCAATGGCGGAGGAAGACTGTGAAGGGGCCGGGCTGGACGCCGAGGTGGGAATAGATGGGCTGGAAGGTCCAGCGGAGGACGGTGGAATGGACCTCGGGCGGAGGGGAGAATGCGGCGGGGGGCAGGGTGAGGAGCTTTTCGACGCGGCCGTGGAGCTGGACGGTGAGGGAGAGCAGGCCGTAGTCGCGGGAGCCGGGTGAGGCGGCGAGGCGGTCGGCGACTTCGCGCTGGACCATGAGGACGGCGCGTTCGATGGAGCGCTCATGGGCGACGAGATGGAGCAGGATGTCGGAGGTGAGGTAGTAGGGCAGGTTTCCGACGATGAGGAGCTTTTCGTCGGGATGGGTTTTCGTGTGGTGCGCGAGGGCGGAGAAGTCGACGTCGAGGACGTCGTTCTGGAGGATTTCGACGTTGGGCTGGGAGGCGAAACGTTCGCGGAGGCGCGGGGCGAGTTCGCGGTCGAGCTCGATGGCGATGAGGCGTCCGGCGCGGGAAGCGAGCAGATCTGTGATGGCGGCCTTGCCGGGGCCGATTTCGACGACGGTGCGATGGGTGAGATCGCCGAGTGCGTCGACGATGGCATGGCAGGCCGTGGGGCTGGCGAGGAAGTTCTGGCCGAGCTTGGGTTTGATGTGGGAGGGAATGGAGTTGCTCCTTGTAAGGGGGCTCGTTTTTAAGATTAGCTGATAGGGGCCTCGCGGTTGGCGGGGAGTGCGATGCGGAGAGGTGTAGGGGGAACAGATGAGCGAGCGGATGCGGCATGTTGCGGTGGAGGTTCCGGGCGGGCCGGAGGTGATGCGGGTGGTGGAGGGTACGCGGCCGGAAGCCGGCGTGGGGGAAGTGTTGATCCGGGTGCGGGCGGCTGGGGTGAATCGCGCGGATCTGATGCAGCGGGCGGGGAAGTATCCGCCGCCTGCGGATGCATCGCCGGTGCTGGGATTGGAAGTTGCGGGGGAGATTGCGGGAGTGGGGGAGGGGGTGACGGAGTGGAAGATGGGCGATGCGGTTTGCTCGCTGACCCATGGCGGAGGATATGCGGAGTATGTGGCCGTTGCGGCGGGGCATTGTTTGCCGGTGCCGAAAGGATTGACGATGGTAGAGGCGGCGGCGCTGCCTGAAGCGGCAATGACGGTGTGGAGCAACGTGATTGAGGCGGCGCGGCTGGCCGAGGGCGAAACGCTGCTGGTGCATGGCGGGGCGAGCGGGGTGGGGAGCTGCGCGGTGCAGTACGGCGTGGCGCTGGGGCACAGGGTATTTGCGACAGCGGGCGGAGAGGAAAAGTGCGAGGCGGTAAGGAAGCTGGGCGGCGAGGCGATGGAT
Source organism: uncultured Acidobacterium sp. (assembly GCA_964636535.1). Classification (GTDB taxonomy): domain Bacteria; phylum Acidobacteriota; class Terriglobia; order Terriglobales; family Acidobacteriaceae; genus Acidobacterium. The sequence continues at coordinate 9,313 of CAZWSD010000011.1, forward strand.
TATCACAGGGAGGATTTTGTGACGGTGATACAGGCGGCGACGGAGGGCCGCGGCGTGGATGTGATTCTGGACATGGTGGGCGGAGATTATGTTGGACGCGATCTGCAGGCGCTTGCGATGGATGGGCGGATCAGCCTGATCGCGACGCAGGGTGGGCGCAGAGCGGAGATCGACCTGGCGCTGCTAATGCGGAAGCGGGCTGTGATTACGGGGTCGCACCTGAGGCCGCGCACGGTTGCGCAGAAGGGTGCGATTGTGGCGGCGCTGCGGGAGAGAATCTGGCCGCTGTATGAGAGCGGGCGGATACGGCCGGTGATTCATGGGGTGTACGCGCTGGAGGAGGCGGGGGCGGCGCATCGCGAACTGGAAGCGGGCAGGCAGATCGGCAAGCTGGTGCTGGAGGTGCGTTGAGAGCGGGGAATTGTGAGCCTCGATACCGCGTTTGCAATGAAAATGCACTAGACTCGTAAATTTGGGGACCTCTCAGGTTGGGTAGCATCTCAAGAGAATAGACAGTGAGGGATTTCCAGGGGAGCTGATTCGCTCATGCATATTGTTTTTGCGGCTTCAGAGTGTGTTCCATATGCGAAGACCGGCGGACTGGCCGATGTGGTGGGAGCGCTGCCGCAGGAGCTGGCGCGGCTGGGCCACAAGGTGACGGTGTACATGCCGTACTACCGGCAGGTGGCGGCGAAGACGCAGGTCAAGCAGTATGCGATTCGAAGCATCACGATTCCGTACACGTACTACAACCGTTTTGCGGGGATTGTGGACGGTGGCGAGCGGGATGGGGTGCGGTACTACTTTGTGGACTGCCCGGAGCTGTTTGACCGGGAGCAGCTGTATGGGACGCAGGCGGGCGAGTACCCGGACAACTGGGAGCGGTTTGGGCTCTTCGGGCGCGCAGTGCTGGAGGCGACGAAGCAGCTGGGAGTGCCGGACGTGTTTCACGTACATGACTGGCAAGGCTCGATGTTGCCGGTGTTTCTGCGGACGACGTATACGTTTGATCCGGTGCTGCGGAACGTTGGGACGGTGCTGACAATACACAATGCGGGGTACCAGACGTACTATCCGCCGCAGACCGTCGAGAAGCTGTTGCTGCCGTGGGATACGTTCACGATGGACCGGTTGGAGCACTTTGACACGATGAATTTTCTGAAGGGCGGGATCGTGTACTCGGACATGATCACGACGGTGAGCCGGCGGTACGCAAAGGAGATTCAGACGCCGGAGTTCGGCTTTACGCTGGAGGGTGTGCTGCAGCGTCGGGCCGCGGATTTACGGGGCATAGTGAACGGCGTGGATTACGTGGACTGGGACCCGGCGCGGGACCGCTACATCGCGGCGCACTATACGGTGGAGAAGCTGGAAGGGAAACAGAAGTGCCGGAAGGATCTGCTGCATGCCTTTGGAGTGTCGCAGACGGCGGATACGACGCCGGTGCTGAGTATCGTGTCGCGATTTGCGACGCAGAAGGGGTTTGATCTGTTGGCGGATTCGGCGGAGCGGCTGCTGGCGCACGACGTGGTGCTGCTGGTGGTGGGGACGGGGGAGCCGTATTATGAGCGGCTGTTTACGGAGATTGCGGAGCGGTATCCGGGCAGAGTGAGGGTGAAGGTGGGCTACGACAATGCGCTGGCGCACAAGATGGAGGCCGGGGCGGATATTTTCCTGATGCCGTCGCGGTATGAGCCTTGTGGGTTGAACCAGATTTACAGCATGCGATATGGCACGGTTCCGGTGGTGCATGCGACGGGTGGCCTGGATGACACGGTGGAGTCGTGGGATGCGGCGAAGAAGACGGGGAGCGGATTCAAGTTTCGGCAGTATACGCCAGAGGCGCTGATCAGAGCGATGGAAGATGCTCTGCGCGCATTCCAGGACAAGGAAGCATGGCAGACGCTGATGCGGAATGGGATGCAGCAGGACTTCTCATGGACGAAGCCGGCGAAGGAGTATGAGGCGCTTTATACCGATGTGGCGCGGCGGAGAAGCTAGTGTAGCCGTCAGCTCTTAGCTTGGAGCATATTTTTCGCTTCTTTGCGGCGTTTTCCCTGAACGCATCGTGCGAGTTCCGGGGAGATCACCTTGTGCGAGTTGTAACCGCAGATTCTTCGACAGAGCAAGCCGCGATCTTCGCGGCTTGGTTCGTTCAGGATGACAAATTCCTTTTGATTTTGTTGGATCAGCGGATGCGGATGTCTCCGGAACCGGTGACTACGCGGACGGTGGGGCCTCCGCCGTTGACATCGCCGACGAGGTGGTGATGGCCGAGGTTTCCATGGATGGTGATGGACTGGTTGCTGTGGATGGAGCCGGAGCCTGTGGTGGCGTCGATGGAGTAGTGTGCGGGGCCGGTACGGAGTGTGACGTCACCGGAGCCGGTTTTGAGATTCCATCCGCCGGAGGGGGTACCGGAGACGTGGATGTCGCCAGAGCCAGTGTGGGCGACGAGCATGCCCTGGACGTTTTTGAGGGTGATATTGCCGGAGCCGGTGCGGGCGCTGGCGGAATTGGAATTTTCGAAGCCGGCGTGGATGTCTCCGGAGCCGGTGCGCAGAATGACATGGCCGCCCAGGCCGTCGACCTGAATGTCACCGGAGCCAGTGGAGGCGTCAGTGGAGGCGGAGACGTTGATGATGCGCACGTCGCCGGAGCCGGAGTGGGCGGTGAGCTGGGTGTTTGACGGGAGGGTGATGTTGTAGTCGATGGAAACGTTGTTGGGGGTGTTGAGCCCGATGGTGATGGAGTTGCCGGACTGGTAGATGGGAGGATTGTTTTCGACGCTGCGGACGCGCTGCTGGGCGTGAAAAAGGCTGAAGGACTGGACGTGGCCGATGATTTGAACGGAACTGGGGCCGCCGGCCATGACGTGGATGTGACCGGATCCGGTGTTGACCTGGAGGATGACCGGGCCACTGACTTGAAGGGTACGGTCGAAGGATCCGCGAGCGGTGGTGCAGGCCGTAGTGGGCAGGATGAGGGCGGCGGCTCCGAGAGCAACGGCAAGGTGGCGGAGGGTGCGTGGTGGGCGAATTTTCATTTGGTTCTGCCTTCTAAAGTTGTGCACGCTTGTGGAGGGCCTTGCTGGGGTGGCGGGCTTTCAGGCCGCACTATTGCTGCAGCACGACGGTCTGGCCAGCATGGAGGCCGCTGAGGATTTCTGCTTGGTTGCCGTTGGAGATGCCGACGGTGACGGGGACGCGGCGCATGCCGGATTTGAAGTGAGCGTTGGGGACGTCGACGAAAGCTTGCTTTTTACTGTTGTAGACGAGTGCCTGCTCAGGAATGATGAGAGTGTTTTTGTGTTCGGCGACCTGAATTTCAGCATTGGCGGTCATGGCGGCCTTGATCTGGTGGCCGGGATTGTCAATGGAGACGCGGACTTCAAAGGTGGTGACGTTGTCCTTGTCTACGCCCATGGGTGCGATCTTGGTGACGTTGCCGTGGAAGATCCTGTTGGGGAAAGACTGGATGTGAATGATGGCGGGTTGGCCGAGGTAGACGGAGCCGATGTCGGCCTCATCGACCTTGCCTTTGACATAGACCTGGTTGATGTTGCCGATGGTCATGACCTTGGTGGCGGTTGAGCCGAGGACGAGGATGGAACTGACGGCGTCGCCGACCTGGACGTCGCGGGAGAGGACGACGCCGTTGATGGGCGAGACGAGGATGGTGTAGCTGAGTTCCTCCTGGAGCTGGGCGAGGCTGGCTTTGGCTTGCTGGACCTGGGCGCCGGCCTGTTTGAGCTTGGCGAGATCGACGGAGATTTGAGCGCGGGCGACATTGCGCTTGTTGAGGGCGGCGAGATAGTCGCGTTCGGCGTTGTCGTAAGCCTGCTGGGAGACGAGGCCTTCCTGAAACATGGATTTGTTGCGCTGGAAGGTTTGCCGGTACATGGGGAGATCGGGGGCGGCGGCATTGACGCGATCTTCAGCAACGTTGGCCTGGGCGCTGGTGACGTTGGCTTCGGCCGCGGCGAGGCTGGCTTTCTGGGCGGCGACCTGAGCGAGGATTTCCTGCTGGTCGAGCTGGGCGAGTTTTTGCCCTTTGACTACGTGCTGATCGGTGTCGACGTAGAGTTTTTTGACGATGCCGCTGGCCTTGGATTTGACTTCGACCTGGGTGATGGGATGGACGGGACCTGTGGCGACGACGCTCTTGATGATGTTGCCGCGCTTGACCTTGGCGAGGCGGGAGGCAGCGATGGTTTTGCCATGAGTTGCCGCGACCAGGACGCCGCCAACGATGAGAACCAGCAGAACGCCGAGGGTGATTCCAGACCAGACCCAGACCCTGCGTTTACGTTTGCGCTGCGATGCATTCACTCGAACCAACCTCCCCGGGGCGCTTGCAAGTTTTACCGAGATGAAGATACGCAGGAGACAGCCGGGTGGTTCCCGAAGTTATGGGAGCGGGTAAGGTGCAGAAGTTTTGCGGTGTTATTGCGCCGCGCGGGAGGGATCGCGCATCTTTAGCAGCATGGAATACAGACGGCTTGGGCATTCGGGACTGAAGGTTTCCGCGCTGAGTTTTGGCGGGGCGACGTTTGGCGGCAGCGGTGAATTTTTCAGCGCATGGGGCAATCAACAGGTGGAAGAGGCGCGGCGCTTGCTGGGGATTTGCCAGGAGGCGGGCGTGAACCTGGTGGATGTGGCGAACATCTACTCGCACGGGCTTGCCGAGGAGGTACTGGGAAAGGCGCTGGAGGGCCAGCGGGAACAGTGGCTGATTTCGACAAAGGCGACTTTTCCGATGGGCAGGGGGCCGAATGAGATGGGCTCGTCGCGGCACCACCTGATGGAGCAGTGCGATGCGAGCCTGAAGCGGTTGGGGACGGACCACATTGATATTTACCACATGCACGGATTCGACGCGACGACGCCGATTGACGAGACGCTGGACGCGCTGAACACTCTGGTGCACGCGGGGAAGGTGCGGTACATTGCGTGTTCGAATTTCTCGGGCTGGCACCTGATGAAGTCGCTGGCGGTGAGTGAGCGGTACGGCTGGGCGCGGTATGTGGCGCAGCAGGTGTACTACTCGCTGGTAGGCAGGGAGTACGAGTGGGAGCTGATGCCGCTGGGGGTGGCCGAGAATGTGGGAGCGCTGATCTGGAGTCCGCTGGGCTGGGGGCGGTTGACAGGAAAGATTCGTCGCGGGCAGCTGTTGCCGGAGACGAGCCGGCTGCACAAGACGGCCGACTACGGGCCGCCGGTGGAGGATGAGTATCTGTATCGCGTGGTGGATGCGCTGGATGCAGTGTCTAAAGAGACAGGGAAGACGATTCCGCAAATTGCGCTGAACTGGCTGCTGCAGCGGCCCACCGTGGCAAGCGTAATTGTGGGGGCGCGCAACGAGGAACAACTGAAACAGAATCTTGGATCGGTTGGCTGGAAATTGACGCCGGGACAGGTGGAGAATCTGGATCGGGCGAGCGAGTTGACAGCCGTGTATCCATACTGGCACCAGCGGCAGTTTGCGGAGAGGAATCCGCCGGCGGTGCCGAGCTACAAAGAGCAGGGGCAGCTGGGGTAAGCAGAAGCAAAAAAAAGAGCGGCCGGGGAAATCCGAGGTTGGATGTACGGGTCCCCAGCCGCATTTTTTGACGACAGCGCTTTTATCGAGCGGGCGATCTGATTTTGACCATGAGGAGGGCGTCTGGTTCGAGGGTGAGGTTAAGGCGGCCGTTGACGATTTTGTGTTGAGTGGGCGCCGGCAGGGCGCTTTCCTTGTTGAGCTGGGCGACCTGGGCCGTGGTGGGGTATTGCGGGCTGCCCATTTTCCTGTAGAGCGCGAGGGCGTTGCCGTGCTGATTGTCGACGCGGGTGACGGTGGCGGTGGCATCGGCGGGTAGGCCGGTGAAGTTGAGGGTGATGTGTTTGTTTGGGCCCTGGACGAAGCCGTCTTTGCTGACGGTGTTCGGTCCGATATCGACGAGGTTCCAGACGGCGATGGCGAGCGTGCCGTTTTTGGTGCGGGTGACGATGGCGTCTCTGGAGGGATTGGCGAGGCGCACGTCTCCGAGTTGGTGGAGCAAGCTGAAGTCGTAGAAACTGGCTTTCCTGATGCCGTCTTCAGCGATCAGGCCAAAGTGGCCGCTGAAGGGGTGAGCGATGGGACCGCCTTCCTCAAAGTCGTCATCGGTGAAGGTCCAGAAGGACATCATCTTGACCTTGCCGTCGCACTGGCGGACGGTGTTTGCCAGGGCTGGGCCGACGAAGGTGGTGTCGCGGTCCTGGTAATGGCCCTGGACGTTCCATTCGGTCCAGAAGAGGGGCAGGTGCGGCATGGGTGAGGCGGCGATCTGTCCGTCGACCTTATCGATGGCTTTGCAGACGCGGTCGTCCTCGGGGATGTTCTGGTGGGTATGGAAAAGGTTCCATACGGTGTCGTCAGCGTAGCCGTGTGTGGAGACGAAATCGACCGGGACGTTGTGCGCGTGCATGTAATCGAGGAACTGCGGGATCCAGGAGGCGGCCGCAGTGGCAGGTCCGCCGACGCGGAGGCGCGGGCTGACACTCTTAAGGGCGCGTGCGGTGTGGGCATAGAGCTGAAAGTAGCTCTGCTGGCGGGGGATACCGCCCCAGAAGTCGATGTTGGGCTCGTTCCAAACTTCGAAGTACCACTGTGAGACTTCGTTGATGCCGTAGCGATCGACCAGGTGTTGCGCAAAGGCCTTGATGAGGCCGTCCCATTTCTTCCAGCTCTTGGGGGGCGAGACGTTGGGGTGGTACCAGAAGACATGGAGGTCATAGGGATTGAATGCGAGCTGTTTGGGCATGAAGCTGATTTCGACCATTGGCCGGACGCCGTTTTTGAGCAGGCCGTCGTAAATGTGGTCCACGAGTTGGAAGTTGTAGACGGGCTCACCGTGGGAGTTTTCACGGTAGACGCCGTTGCCGTCATCGAGGATGCCGTGGAAGCGGACGTAGTCGAAGTCTGTGACTTTCTTGACGGATCGGAGGTCGCGGCGGTAGTCGGCGCGGAGTGTCATGTTGGCGTGGGGCGAGCCGAACATTTCTTCCCAGAAGTGTGGGAGGGGTGTGGCGGGCGCGTTGACGTTGATGTTGATTTGCTGCGGTAGGGAATCTTGCGCGAGTGCAGGCGTGGTGAGGGCAAGGGTGAGCGCAGCTGCGGCGAGTGCTGCGCTCGAACGAAAGATCATGTGGGCTCTCCTGAAGGTGTTTGCGGCGCGTGAGTGGAGTGAGCGCGCCGCATTAGATCGTCCAGAACATTTGTAATCGGTGGCGGGTGTATTGTGCAATCGATTGCGCAAAAGAGAAATAGAGGATGGCGCAGGGAGGGAGACCTGGCCTGGTTGAGGCAGAGTGATTCTGGAGGGCGCGAGTGCGGGTTGGGGATGGAGAGTTCAGAGGCGCGCTCAACGTGTTATATTCAAAGGGTTGCAGGCAATGTGCGGGGCACGAGTCCGCTCCGTTGATGGCCGCAAACTCACACCAGAGACAGGTTCGAGGTTCCCATGTCCGGCCATTCCAAATGGGCGACAATCAAGCACAAGAAAGGCGCGCTGGACGCCAAGCGGGGGAAGATATTCACCCGTCTGATCAAGGAAATTACGATAGCGGCGCGCGCGGGTGGCGATCCGGACGGCAATCCGCGGTTGCGGACGGCGGTAGCGGCGGCGAAAGCCGAGAACATGCCGGCAGAGAACATCAAGCGGGCGATCCAGCGAGGTACGGGCGAGCTGCCGGGGGTCTCGTATGAAGAGATCACGTTTGAGGGCTACGGTCCTGGCGGGGTGGCAGTGATAGTGGAAGCCACGACGGATAACCGGAATCGTGCGGTGAGCGAAATTCGTCATGCATTTTCGAAGAACGGCGGAAACCTGGGCGAGCCGAACTCAGTGAGGTTCATGTTTCAGAAGAAGGGCCTGATCGTGATATCGAAGGAGAAGGCAGACGAAGAGAAGTTGATGGGGATTGTGCTGGAAGCCGGTGGCGAAGACCTAAGCGACGAAGGCGACAGCTGGGAGATCCTGACCGAGCCTCAAGCATTTGACGCGGTAGCGCAGGGGGTACGGGATGCGGGTATTGAGCCGGATGTGGCGGAGGTGACGATGATTGCCTCGACATACACGAAGCTGGAAGGCTCGACCGCGAACCAGATGATGCGACTGCTGGAAGTGCTGGAGGATCATGACGACGTGCAGAACGTGTACTCGAACTTTGACATGGATTCGCAAGAGGTAGAAGAAGTGGCCGGCTAAGGCCGGCCAGGTAGAGCCAGCACGAGGGCCGCCCCCGCAGGCGGCCTTTGTTTTGGGGCATTTTGTCAGTTGCGAGATGCCCTGTCGCGGAGGGCTGCGGCGGTCGGGATTGGGGAGCAGTTGCGTTAGTGAGCGCCGCAGGCGGGAGAAGGGGGAACATCTGCGAGGATGAGTAACAGGATGAGTCGACGGATTGTTTTTTCATCTATTTGTATTTTGGGCGCGGTGATGGCAGTTTCTGCCGTAGCACAACCTGTGAAGGCCAACGTGGGGTCTGGACCGAACACGCCGGAAAAGACGCTTTCGTCGTATCCGTGGGAATTTGGTCCGTTCCTGCAGGGCGGGGTGGGCACGGCGAACCGGAGCAATTTTCATTTTCTGTCGGGCGGCGTGAAGATTGGAAAGATTGTGAATCACCCGGCGCTGGGGGGGATCTTCCGGGGCCGTTTTGAATATGACATTGAAGTCATGCCGTATTGGCAGGCGTTCACGCCGAAGGCGGGATTGCAGCCTTATCCGGTGAGTCCTGTAACGAATCCGCCGCAATATGTGTATCTGCCGACCGGGGGCGGAACGTTTACGGGCGTGAGCATTACGCCGATTATTTTGCGGTGGGACCTGATGCCGCATGGCCGTTGGGAGCCGTGGGTTCAAGGGGCGGGAGGATTGATCTACACGACGCACAAGTTTCCGCCGGATGTTCTGGTACCGCATGGGACGCCGGGGGGCACGAGCGTGTGGAATTTTACGCCGCAGTTTGGCGTGGGGGTGCATTATTTTTTGTCGCCGAAGCGGTCGATATACTTTGAGGCGAACGCGATCCACATTTCCAGCGCGTCGCTGGGGGACAAGAATCCCGGGGTGAACGCGAGCGTGCAGTTCCAGATTGGGTATGCCTGGTGGCGCTACAAGAGCAAGTAGGGAATCTGTGACGACGGCCGGCACGCTTTACGACCCGGATGCGCTCATCGAGTGCGTTCCGAACTTTTCCGAAGGGCGGAACGAGGATGTGGTGCGGCGGATTGTGTCGAGAATGGCGATTGAGGGCGTGAGCCTGCTGGACTACTCGCTGGACAGGGACCATAACCGGTCGGTGGTGACGATCGCGGGCAAGCCGAGCGCTGTGCAGGAGGCGGCGATCTGCGCGGCGGGCGAGGCAGCAGAACTGATTGATTTGACGGCGCAGCATGGGGTGCATCCGCGTATCGGGGCGGCGGACGTGATTCCATTTATTCCGTTCAGGAAGGTCTCGCTGCAGCAGTGCGCGATGCTTGCGCGGCAGGCTGGGGAGGAGATCTGGCGGCGGTATGGAGTGCCTTGCTACTTTTATGAGGCCGCGGCGTCGCGGCCTGACCGGGTGGCGCTGGAAGATGTGCGGCGGGGTCAGTTCGAGGGGTTGCGGGAGGCGGTGAGGAGCCAGCCAGCGCGGCGGCCGGATGTGGGTGGGCCGGAACTGCATCCGACGGCTGGGGCCTGCGCGGTGGGCGCCCGGAAGTTCCTGATCGCCTATAACATTTTTCTGGATACTGCGGATGTGGCTGTGGCGCGCGCGATAGCGCGTGAGATTCGGGGTGCCAGCGGAGGGCTGAGCGGTGTGAAGGCGATGGGGGTGTTGGTGGATGGGCAGGCGCAGGTGAGCATGAACATCACGGACCTGTCTCAAACCGGAGTCGGGGAAGTGTACGAGGCGGTGAAGCTGAAGGCTGGGGAGCGCGGTGTGGCACCGGTGCGCGGAGAGTTGATTGGTTTATTGCCCGAAGCTGCCTATGAGCGGGAGAGCGAGTGGGTGCGTCTATTGAATCAGTTCGATCCAGAGCAGAAGGTTCTGGAGCGGCGGCTTTCTCATCCGCTGGCATGGCCCGACGGGCCGGGTAGCGGGGAAGAGAAGGCCGGCGTATAAGACGGAGGAAATCCCGGTGAGTTCGAGATACGTTTGGAAGTGGATTTTGGGCGCGTGGCTGGTATGCATGTTGGCTGTGGTCCCATTGTCGGTGCGGGCAGAGCAGTTGAGCACGGATGCGGAGTCGTCCATACCGGAGCACGTGCAGCAGTTGATCGACATTGATTACAGGGCGATGGAGAATTCGCCGACGGCAATGGCGCTGAAGGCCAAGCTGCTTCCGCCGGAGATCAAGTCGCTGGAAGCCGCACTGAAGGCGTCTGGGCTAGACGAGAGCCATGACGTGGGATCGTTGTGCTTTGCGTCGTTTCGGCCGACAGCGTCGAGCGACTACACCAAGACGGTGGGGATTGCCGAGGGGCAATTCTCAGTGAACGAAATTGTTGCGAATTTTAAGAAGCACAAGGTGAAGCCGATTGCGATTCGGGCGAACCGGCTGTATCCGATGGGATCGAGCGGGATGCTGGTGGTGTTCCTGAATCCCACGACGATGATGTTCGGATCGCTGGATGCCCTTCGTCCCGCGCTAGCGTCCCGGGACGGCCTGGCGTCGAGTTTTCTGAATAACTCGAATATGGTTTCTGCGATGCGGCAGGTGCAGTCGGAGCCGCTGTGGAGCATTCTGGACCAGAAGGGCACGCAGTTCATGATGCGGAACCTGCTGGGGCAGGCTTCGCAGCTGGCGAATTTTAGCGCGATTCAATCTCGTTTGTTGAGTTCGAGTTATACGATGAACTTCAACAATGGAGTGAAGTTTGCGTTGAATGTGACGACACCGGATGCGTTTACGGCAGCGACGATGTCGTCGCTGTTGAATGCGGCGGCGCTCTACGAGAAGCTGAGCGGGACGCCGGTAGAACAACAGGCGATAAACGCGACGACGATTGACTCGATGGCGGGGACGATCGAGGTGCGTTTTTCGACGAGCGACAATGAATTCAACAGTCTGATTCAATCGCCGTTGTTCCGGTCCGTGGTGCAGTAGGGAAGCGGGCGAGAGACGAGGGGGAAGGCCGCGGTACGCCGCGGTCTTTCTCATTGGGCGGAGCGATGGCGGGGTTGTGGTTGGAAGCCGAGGCGTGGGGTAAGAGGGGCTGAGTCAGGGCATTTGACTGGCGCGGACGACACAATTACGCCCGATGTTTTTGGCGTGGTAAAGGGCCTTGTCGGCTGCTTCAATTAGGGGAATGCTGCTGCTGCCGCGAGTGGGTGCCATGGCGGCGCATCCGATACTGATGGTGACGACGCCGTGTTCGTTGCCTGCGTGCCGGAAAGCGTGAGACTGTACGCCGGCGCGGATACGTTCGGCAAGGACGGCAGCGCCGGCCTCGTCGGTTTCAGGCAGGACGATGGCGAACTCTTCTCCACCAAATCGTGCGACGAGATCGGTGGAAGTGCGAATGCACTGGAAGGCGGTGGCTGCGATATCGCGGAGGCAGTCATCGCCGGTGACGTGGCCGTAGATGTCGTTGAAGCTTTTGAAGAAATCGACGTCTACGAGGAGCATGGCGACGGTGGTGTTGGTACGGATGGCGCGTCTCCACTCCGAATCGAGGACGGCGTCAAAATGGCGGCGGTTTGCGACGCCGGTAAGGGAATCGATAGCGGCGAGGATTTCCAGCTCGTTGTAGGCGCTCTGCAGGCGGTCTTCAGCCTCTTTTCGGTGGGTGATATCGCGGACGACATTGATGAAGCCGATCGGTTCGCCGTTGGGTTCATTGCGGTAGAGGGAGATGGAGCCTTCTGCCCACATCCAGGAACCGTCCTTGCGGTGCATGCGGAAGATGAGGGTGCGAGTTTCGCTTTGCCTGCGAATCGCGTCGAGGGCGTTGACGTAGGCCGGGATCTCGTCTGGATGGAGGAGGTCGTGCTGAAAGTTTCTTCTGTAGAGTTCGAGGGGGCGGAAGCCGAGGAGGCGTTTGACGGCGTTGGTGGTGTAGAGGATATGGCTGGAGAGGTCATTCAGCAGCATGACATCGGGGGAGCTTTCAGTAAGGAGGCGGATGCTACGCTCTTTTTCGCGAGCGAGCTGGAGCATTCTAAGGCGCTCTTCATAGACGGTGGCAACGATAGCAGCGGCGGCTGTGAGAGCAGCGAGGAAGACCTGCATTTCAAAGAATTTGTCACCGCCACGAGTATGGACGAGGCCAAAGAAGGGTCCGTGGCCGGCGGCGGTGATAGCGCTGGCTGCAATGGACAGAGCGAGGACGCCGACGGCGCCTGTGATCCAGCCCATGCGTGCGACGGCGAGAATCACAACCGGAAAGAGGATGCTGACCAGGGCAATATCGGGCTGGAGGAGACTGAGGCAGCCGCCGACGGTAAGGAGGATACTGATTCCGACCGACTCCATGGTCTTGGTCGGATTCCAGATGAGCGGGACGGAGGCGCGATAGGCTGCCATGACGACGGGAGTGGCGATGGCGATACCCAAAGCGTCAGCCATGTACCAGCGCAGAAAGGCAAGGGCGAGAGAGGTTGGTGAAGCGCCGGCATAGAGGGTGAGGGTGAAGATGCCGGAGATTAAAGGGGCGAACAGGACGGCGATGAGAATGAAGCGGGCGGCCTGGCTCATGGTGGTGAGGGCGAAGGGACCGTCTGCCCACCAGCGAATGAGGGTGGCTGCGAACCAGACCTCCAGAAGGCAACTGCCGGTGAGGATGAAGGCGGAGGGTTGCCACGGCGGCAGGAAGGCGCGAGCGAGGAGAATGGCGGGAAGCGCCGCCAAGAGGAGGAAAGGCCAGCGCTGCTTACTGGAAAGAAGAAGGGCGGCGAGCAGGACGCCGCTGGGCCACCAGATGGGAAAGATGCCTCCAGTGGCGCGGACCACGTGAAAACTGAGAGTGCCGGCGATAAAGACGGAGATAAAGACAAAAAGACCGTCTCTCAGCATGGACGGTGATTGCTCGCCGGACGAACTTGGCCCGTAAGACATGGGAAAGCAAATGGATCAGTATATACACTATCCGCTATCCGGGGCGGCAATAACAAGTAATCTTTTCCAATCAATGAGTTACACGCTTAGTTACCAAAATAACCACGCCGTCTAGTTCCTGGGCAAACGGGTTGGTAGGGTTGGGGCAGCGTCGCGTGTGGGTGGAACCGGAATCGAATCAGAGGGTGGTTTTGCGCTCGAGAATGCGGGCGGTGAGCACGACACCGGTCTTTCCATTATGGAGAGTGATGGGAAAGACGAGCACGTTCCAGACCCACTCGGTAGCTTTTCGGGGTAGATTGAGGAGGCCGCGGTAGGTGCGGTCGATGTAGGTTTCGCGCGTTTCTGCGACGGTACGGATGATTTCGCGCCAGCCCGATTCGAGATCGGGCATTTCGACGAAGAGGTTGCGTCCCGGGAACCAGTCGCGGGGATGCTCGAGGAGGCGGGCACAGGCATCGTTGACGTATTGCCAGTTGCCGTCAGCGTCCATGATTTCGAGGACGACGTCGTCGCCGATGGCCATGTTGATGCGCGAGTAGAAGAAGTCGCGAGCATCGACGACGACGGGCTTGCCGCGGCGCTTGGCCTCAAAGGAGCGCAGCGCGGCGACGAGGTCGTCGATGGAGCTGTATCCCTTGAGCAGGTGCATGTCTTCGACGCCGCCGAAGCGTCGCTCGAGGGTGGCGGAAAGGATGATGATGGGCACCTGGGGACGCTGTCGGCGGAGTGCGGCGGCGACTTCGGTTCCGAATTTGCCGGCGCCGAGGTGATAGTCGAGGACGGCGATGTCGATGCGGTCGAGCAAGGCCACGGCTTCATCAACGGTGGCGGCGGCTTCAGTGTGGTAGCCGAATTTGCGGAGGATGGTGGAACGCAGCAGGAGGTTTTCGGGGTGGTCATCCAGTAGGAGCACCCGAATCGTGTCTGCCGGCGTCTCTTGAGACGTTGGTGTTTCCTGCTCAGTATCGTGAATCATCGACCTAAGATTGGATGCGGTCAGGAGCCCTGTTGTGACTCCCATTTTTCCATTCTTCGGATGAGGCGCTGCAACTGGCGGACGAGTTCGGGCAGACGGGGCGTGATGGCGGTAACGCGGAGCCACAGCTTGTTATCGAAGCCGGGAGAGCCGCTGAGCATGCTGCCCGGGGGAATGTCGCCGTGGAGGCCTGCCTGAGCGGTGGCAATGACGCCGTCGCCGATGCGGCAGTGGCCCGCGACGCCGACCTGGCCGGCGAGGATGACGTTGCGTCCGACCTCGGTTGAGCCGGCGAGCCCGGTCTGGGAGCAGAGCAGGGAGTTTTCTCCGACGGTGGAGCCGTGACCGACCTGGACGAGGTTGTCAATTTTGACGCCGCGACCGATGTAGGTTTGGCCGACGCGGGCGCGGTCGACGCAGGAGTTGGCCTGGATTTCGACATCGTCGTCGAGGATGGTGGGGCCGGACTGGAGGATTTTGTACCAGCCGCCGTTTTCGAGCCGGGCGAAGCCGAATCCGTCGGAACCGACGATGGCACCGTTCTGGAGAACGACGTGATTGCCGAGGCGGCAGTTTTCGCGGACGACGGAGTGGGCGTGGGCGAAGAAATGATGGCCGATGGAAACGCCGGGGTAAATGACGACGTGGGGCAGGATGATGGCGTGGTCGCCGATGACGGAGTTTTCTCCGATGACGGCGTAGGGGCCGATGTGGGCGCCGGGGCCGATTTTTGCGGTGGGGTGTATCTCAGCGCGGGGATGAATGCCGGGCGGGTATGCCGGCGGCTGGTAAAAGATTTCGATGGCGCGGGCGAAGGCGAGGTCCGGATTGGCGATGCGCAGTGCGGGGAGGTCAGTTTGAGGGAAGTCCGGGGAGACAACGATGGCGCTGGCCTGAGTTTTTTTGGCTTCAGCCGTATATTTGGGGTTTGCGACGAAGGTGAGGTGGCCGATCTGGGCCTCTTCAATGCGGGCCACTCCGTGGATTTCGGGGTCGGCGTCACCAGTGCGGTCGGCTCCGAGTATTTCGGCCAGTTGTGACAGCTTCATGCTGGCATTTTAGAGGGAAACGGGAAAGGCTGCGTCGAGGATGCAAGCGTTGGAGGAGATGCGTAGCAGGAGTCTCAAGGGAAAAGGTCCGGCTGATTTTCGCGAAGAGACGCCGGCTGTTGGGGGCCGGCAGATTCTTTTCGGCGGGCAGAGGCGGCGATCACGGTGATGAGCTCAAGTTCGGCGATGGAGGTGGTTGGAATCCAAATGCGCTGGGTGTTGGAGCGGGTA